>CAZEKK010000357.1:0-2854 GCA_964512905.1 uncultured Solirubrobacteraceae bacterium | reverse complement strand
GTACGCGGCCGGGTTGAACGTCTCGGTCCGGTAGCCGTACTCGACGTGGCTCCCGGTCCAGACCTGCGTCACCTTCCCCGACTCGGTCGTGTACCAGCCGGGGCAGCCCTCGGTGAACACGGTGCCCTGCAGGCGCTCCTGCAGGCGCGCGTTGAAGCGGTCGTGGACGTCACGGCGGACGTCGATCCACCCGCCGGTCCGGCCGAGGTGCTCGATCGCCAGGCGCATGTAGTGGGCCTGGCGCTCGAGGAGGTAGACGATCGTGTTCGTCAGCGACCCGGTGTTCGGGCCGTAGCTCATGAACAGGTTCGGGAAGCCCGGCGTGGCGAGGCCGAGATAGGCCTCCGGGCCGTCCGCCCACGCTGCCCGCAGGTCGGCGCCGTCGCGGCCGGTGATCTGGATCGGCGCGAGGTACTCGGTCGCGGTGAAGCCCGTGCACCACACGACGACGTCGGCCTGCACCCTGCGGCCGTCGCTGGTCACGATCCCGTTCGGGGTCATCCCGCTCACCGCGGCCCGCAGCACGTCGACGTTCGGGCGCGCGAGCACCGGGTACCAGTCGTTGGACAGCAGCAGGCGGTTGCAGCCGAGCGGATAGTCCGGCGTTGCGGCCGCGACCTTCTGCGGATCCTTGAGGATCCGGCGGATCGTCCAGCGCCGCTCGACCTCCCAGGCCTGCCGGGCCGGATCCATCGCGCGCTTGATCACCGGATAGCGCGACTCGAACCACCACCACATCGCGTTGTGGTAGGCCCGCTGCGCGACCGGGGACCCCATGAGCGCCCGCTCGGCCCGGGTGAGCCGCCAGTTGTACTTGTTGGCGATCCAGCTCGGGGACCGCTGCACGACGGTGAGGTGCGCGACCTCGTCGGCGATCGCCGGCACGACCTGGATCGCGCTCGCGCCGCCGCCGACGACGACGACCCGCCTGCCGGCCAGGCTGACGCCGTGGTCCCACTCGGCGGAGTGGAACTGCGCGCCGGCGAAGGAGGCGCGCCCGTCCACGTCGGGGATGCGCGGGCGGCTGAGCTGGCCGGTCGCGCACAGGAGCACCTCGGCGGTGAGGATCTCGCCCCCGGCGAGCTTCACCGTCCACGCCGCGGCCTCCGCGTCCCACGTGGCCGCGACGACCTCGGCCCTGAACCGGATTCGGTCCATGACGCCGAACTCACGGGCGACCGCGTCGAGGTAGTCCCGGATCTCGTCCCGCGAGCCGTAGCGCTTCGACCAGTCGGGCTTCAGGGCGTAGGAGAACTGGTAGATCACCGAGGGCACGTCGCACTCGGCCCCGGGATAGCTGTTGGCCTGCCAGACCCCGCCGACGTGGTCGGCCCGCTCCAGCACCGTGTAGTTGCGGTGGCCGTGGCGCTGCAGTTCGATCGCTGCGGCGAGACCGCCGAAGCCGGCGCCGATGATCAGGACCCGCGGGTCGGGCATGGCCCGCACCGTACCGAGCGCCCGTCCGGGGCGGCCGCGCCGTCCGCCGGGGGCCGTACCGTGCCGACCGTGAGCACCCCGCCCCAGCCGCCGAACGATCCCGGACCGTCCGAGGATCCGACCCTGATCCAGCCCGCCGGCGGGGGCGGCGCGGGCGGCGGCGATCCGGGCTACGGCGGCCCCGGCGCCGGCGGCCCCGGCGACGGCGGCCCCGGCGATCCCGGCGGCGGGGGCCCCGGCGAACCGGGCGACGACGGCTCGAACCGCACGAAGATCCTCATCGGCATCCTCATCGCCCTGGTCGTCGCGCTGGGCGTGTCCCTCGCCTTCATCGTCGGCAAGGACGACGGCGGCAGCGACGCCACGACCGCCACGGAGGCAACGACGACCGCGGCAACCACCGCACCGACCACCACCGCCGCGCCGACGACCACCGCGCAGACGATCACGACGGTGACCACGGCCACCACGACGACCACGACGACGCCTCCCACGATCAGCCAGACCCAGGCGAAGGCCGCCGCCGCCAGCGGCGCCTCGCAGGGGGCCGAGCAGGGCGGCATCACGATCCCGCCGAGCGACTGGGACGTGCGGTGCACGGCCGTCGGCGGGACGGCGGAGGCAGGCGTGTGGAACTGCCAGGCCGTGTCGTCCAACGGGCAGTGCCAGGGCACGATCGTCGCCTACGCGGTCGCGCCCGGCGTCGCCGCCACGCGCGACGACCAGATCGGCTGCGGCGAGTAGCCCGGCCGGCGGCGCGCCGGCCCGCCGACGTCAGTCGTCCTTCGGCGCGGGGCGGAAGACGACCCGCTTGGCCTCGGCGATCGTCGGGCCGCCGAGGCGCAGCGCCGTCTGGAAGCCCTCCTCGCCGACCTCGCCGGCGTCGACGCGCTTGCGCAGGTCGTTGAGCGCCTCGAGATCCTCGTCGCTGATCCCCTCGCGGCCGGTATCCAGCAGGATCAGGTGCCGCGGCCGGCGGCGCGCCGCGGCCGCCCGCAGGTGGCGCTCGCGCTCCTCGGCGCCCAGGCCGTCGGCGACGACGAACACGGCGTCGCCGGCCTCCAGGCGCTTGACCACCGCGGCGTCGAGCAGCTGCTCGGCGCGCGCCTCGGCCTCCGCGGCCGGCACCCTCCCGGCCAGCAGCGCGCGGACCTTCGCCATCGACAGCAGCGCCGAGCGGTCCTCGAGCACCCGGGCGGCGAAACGATCACGGGCATCGGCCGACGCCGACACGAGGACGACGAGGCTCCCGGGCGAGTAGCGCAGGCGGTCGGACGGGCGCAGGACGGTGCAGCGAACGGCCAGGCTCGGCGGACGCGCCGGGCCGCCGTCACGGCGCGGCCGATCCGAGGACCAGCCGCCCCGTTCGTCGTCGGAGATCTTGACGCTGCGGGTGGGCGGGTTCGTGGACACACCC
>CAZEKK010000356.1:0-2861 GCA_964512905.1 uncultured Solirubrobacteraceae bacterium | reverse complement strand
CGTGCTGGCCGACCCCGAGCGGAAGATCGCCCGGCGCCTGGGCCTCGGCGACGAGGCGGGCGTCGCGGTCGTCCGCCCGGACGGCTACCTCGGGCTGCGCACCACGCCGCCGCAGCCGGACGCGGCAGCGGCGTACCTCGCGCGCGTGACCGCCTGAGCGGACGGGGACGGGCGGCTGCCCCGGCGGCGCTGGGGTGTCGTTCAGGTGGGGCACCTGGGGGAGCGGGGAGGGTGGGGGCGGCCGGGGTCGCCGGAGAGCGGCAGAGTCGTGCACAACCGCACAGTCGGCGTGTTTCCGGCGCTCGGTGTTGCCTCGTGCAGGACATGCATGCGTTGGCGCATGTGCGTTCGCGGACCGGACTCGGCTGCTGCGTTGTGCATGCTCCACGGCGCCGGACCGGCGTCTGCCCGGCCCTCCGGGAACACTGCTCCCGCCGCAACCGCAGCGGGGCCGCTCGCTGGACGCCCGCTCCCGCGACAGCCCGCGCCGACGCGCATTGCGCCGCGCACTCTGCCGAGCCCGGCGCGACGGGCACCGCGTCCGGTTGCTGGCGTCTGCCGGCGCGGTCGGCAGCCGAAGGGCGCGAGACGGACCGAGCCGCCCGTCCTCGCCCCTGAGATACGGAATCAGTCGCCCGCTGGCCCGCCGGGCCGTTCGACGACGAGGATCAGGCAGCCGTGCTCGGTGCGGGAGTGGTGGTGGGTGCCGGGCCGGTAGCTGACGAAGTCGCCGGGACCGAACACCGTGCCGTCGGAGTCGACGAGGTCGCCCTCGAGGATGAGGAACTCCTCGTAGCCGGCGTGGTCGTGGGCGATCGTCACCGCGCCCGGGTCCATCCGCATCGCGTAGCAGCCGTGGCCGGTCGCGCGGTCGTAGCTGATCTCCAGCAGGCGCATCTCGGGCTGCACGGGCCCCTCGAGGTCGTAGGCGCCGAACGGCGCCTCGTGGAGGTTGACGACGGTGCGGTCCGCGGATCCGGCCATGAGGTCAGGCGGCGAACTTGCCCCGGCGGATGCGGTCGGCCTCCATCCGGTGCAGCTCCTCGGCGCCGGAGAGGACGACCTTCTCGTCGGGCACGAAGTCGAGGTCGGGCGAGCGGTTCTCGTACGGCACGGCGTTGAGGATCACGCGCATCGCGTTCAGGCGGGCGACGTGCTTGTTGCCCGAGCGGATGATCGTCCACGGCGCATCGGAGGTGCTCGTGCGCTTGAGCATCTTGTACTTCATGTCGGTGAAGTCGTCCCAGTGCTCCTGGGCCTGGACGTCGATCTCCGACAGCTTCCACTCCCGCAGCGGGTCGTCGCGGCGGCGGTCGAACCGGCGCTTCTGCTCGCCCTTGGTGACGGAGAAGTAGAGCTTCACGAGGGTGGTGCCCTGCCGGACGAGGTCCTTCTCGAACCCGACGACGCCGCGCATGAAGTTCTTGTACTCCTCGTCGGTGCAGAAGCCGAAGACCGGCTCCACCATCGCGCGGTTGTACCAGGAGCGGTCGAACAGGACCATCTCGCCGCCGCTCGGGAACTGCGCGACGTAGCGCTGGAAGTACCACTGGCCCTTCTGCTCGGTGGTCGGCTTGCCCAGCGCGACGACGCGGTAGTGCTTGGGGTTCATGTAGCGGGTGACGCGGCGGATCGTGCCGCCCTTGCCCGAGGCGTCGCGGCCCTCGAACAGCACGATCATGCGCTTCTCGTGCTCCTCGAGGTGGCGCTGGAGCTTGAGCAGTTCCACCTGGAACGGCTTGAGCTGGCCTTCCTGGCGGCGCTTGACGACGGCCCGCTTGGCGTCGGTGCGCAGCGCCGCGGCCTCAGCGAGCGCGGCGTCGCGTTCGGCGATCACCGCGGCGACGTCGTCCGCGCGTCCGTTCCCCGCGGCGGCTTGCTCCAACTTCTCGGTCACTGGTTGTTCCTTTCGGCCCGCCCCGCCTCGGACGTGAGTGTATCCGGCTGCGGCCGATCGGTCGCGCCGGGCGGGGAGGCCGCGACGAGCCGCGCCCGCGGGCGTCGGCGTTGCTCAGCCGGACGCAGGATCGAGCGTCACCGTGACCGTGACGCCCTTGGCGGGCGTGCCCACGGCCTGCGCCCGCCCGGTGCGGCTCACGCCGCGCAGGACGAGGCCGACCGGCGCCGCGGCGCGCAGGTTGCGCTGCCGCTCGCAAGCCGGTCGGCGGGCCGGTCGCGCGGGATCCTGCAACGCCTCGTGCACGCCGTCGGGCCGGGTCGGCACCCTGACGCACGATTGCCGTCCTCGTCAGGAGCCACCGATGCCAGAGACCGCTTCCATTCGTCGCCTGCCAACCGGCCCGAGGGCCGCCCGCGCCGCCGCCCGTGCTTCCGCGTGCGGCGACCTGGAGATCGCCGCTCGCCGGCGCGACCTCTCGCGCCGGGCCGGCGAGCCCGTGCCGTGGGCGTTCGCCGCGGCGGTGGTCCGCGTGGAGGCCGAACTGGCCGCCGGGCGTGGGCCAGCCTAGGCGCCCGCGACGCGGGCCACCTCGGCCAGGGAGGTGAGCCCCGCGCGCACCTTCCCGAGCCCGTCGTCGCGCAGCGTCGTCATGCCCTGCTCGACGGCGATCGCGCTGATCTCCTCGCTCGAGGCCAGGCGCAGCGTGGCGGACCGGACCTCGTCCGTGACCGCCATGACCTCGAACAGGCCGAGCCGGCCGCGGTATCCGGTCCCGAAGCACCGCGAGCAGCCGGCCGGCTCGAAGACGGTGACGGAGCGGTCGTCGGGCCCCGGGGGCAGATCGATCGCGCTCGGCGTGCGGCAGTCCGTGCAGAGCCTGCGCACGAGGCGCTGGGCGATGACGCAGTCGATGGCCGAGGCGACGAGGAACGGCTCCACGCCCATGTCGATCAGCCGCGTG
>CAZEKK010000355.1:0-2864 GCA_964512905.1 uncultured Solirubrobacteraceae bacterium | reverse complement strand
CGGCGCGGCAACCGACTACCCGGGTGATTCGATGCCGACGGGCCCGCTCATCATCCTCCTCGCGGCCAGCGTGGCCGTCTGCGGCGTGCTCACGGTCCTCGTCATCGGACGCAAGGGGGCGCGCGACCGCCGCGAAGCCCGGTTCGCCTACCGGCGCCGCCGGTATCTCGACACGGTCCTGCGCGGCTCGCCGGCGCATCTGCGGGCGATCGCCGCCGAGGCGTGCGGCGACACGACGGCGCAGGTCGATCTCGCCATTGCCATCGACCAGTCCGGCTCCGGCCTCGGCCGCGTCCGCCAGGAGCGGCTTGCCGACGCGACCGCCGCGGCGGCGCTGACCGACACGCTGCGCCGGGAGTTGCGCTCGCGGCGGGCGATCAACCGGGGGCGTGCGGTCATGCTCATCACGCGCCCTGGGCTGACCGGGGACGTCGAGGTCGTGGCGCCGCTCGTGCGCGACCCCGACCCCGACGTCCGGCTCACCGCAATCGGCGGGCTGGCCCGGATCGGCACCCCCGCCGCGGCGCGGGTGCTGATCGACGCCCTGGCGCGCGGCACCGTGGCACCGGAGCGGATCATCGAGCGCCTCGGCGCTCGGTGGGCGGTCGACACGGTCGTCGCCGCGCTTGGCGACGGCCCGCCCGCGCTGCGGGCGAACCTCGCGCGGGCGCTGGGTCTGGCCGGCGAGCGGCGGGCCGAGTCCGCCCTCCTCGCCCTGCTCGCCGACGGGGCGCTCGAGGAGCAGGTCTCGGCCGCGCGGTCGCTGGGGACGGTCGGCGGGCCCGCGGCGGTGTCGCCCCTGATCGCGGCGCTGGCGAGCGAGGAGTGGCAGGTCCGCGCTCAGGCCGCGAAGTCCCTCGGCGCGCTGGGTGCCGATGAGGCGGCGGCCGCGCTCGAAGGCTGCCTCGGCGACCGGGCCTGGTGGGTGCGCGCCAACGCCGCGCGCTCCTTGCGCCAGCTGGGCGCCGCTGGACGGGCCGCGCTCACTCGCGCCCTCGACAGCCCGGATGCGTTCGCACGCGACCGGGCCCGCGAGCAGCTTGCCCTCGATGCCGTCGCCTCGCGGAGCGCCGCGGCATGAGGGACGTCGTCGTGACGGCGGTCGTGGCGTTCAACGCCTTCATGCTCGTCTACCTCGTCTGCCTGCAAGCGATCAACACGGCGCTCGTCCTGATCGGCTGGCGGGCGGTCGAGAGCTACGTCCGCCGCCGCCCCCTGCGCGACTACCGGTTCGTCGCCGAGTCGCCGCTGTCGATGCCGGTCTCGATCCTCGTGCCCGCCTACAACGAGGAGGCCACGATCGTCGGCTCGATCCACTCGCTGCTGGAGTCGCAGTTCGTGGAGTTCGAGATCGTCGTCGTCAACGACGGCTCCACCGACGGGACCCTCGAGGCGGTGCGGGCGGCGTTCGGCATGGTCCAGGTGGATCGTGTTCCCCGCGCCCGGCTCCAGACCGCGCCGGTGCACGCGGTGTTCGCCAGCCCGCACGACAGCCGGGTCGTCCTGATCGACAAGGAGAACGGCGGCAAGGCGGACTCCCTCAACGCCGCGATCACCTATGCCGTCTATCCGCTGGTGTGCGCGATCGACGCCGACACGCTGCTCGACCCGGGGGCGCTGTCGCGCCTGGTCTGGGAGTTCCAGGCATCGCCCGAGACGGTGGCAGCGGGCGGCATCGTCCGCATCCTCAACGGCTCGACGCTCCAACGCGGGCGCCTCGTCGACGTGCAGACGCCCCGCAGCATCATCGCCAACCTCCAGATCATCGAGTACCTGCAGGCCTTCCTCGGGGGGCGGGTCGGCTGGTCGCGCACCGGAATGCTCCTGATCATCTCGGGGGCGTTCGGGCTCTTTCGCCGCGACGTCGTGGTCGAGGCCGGCGGGTACGACCCCGAGACGGTCGGCGAGGATGCCGAGCTCGTGCTGCGTCTGCACCGCCTGCGCCGCGAGCAGGGCAAGCCCTGCCGGATCACGTTCTTCCCCGATCCGATCTGCTGGACCGAGTGCCCGTCCTCGTGGCGGGTCCTCACGCGCCAGCGCGACCGCTGGCAGCGGGGCCTCATCGAGATGGTGTGGAAGCACCGCGACATGGTCTGCCGGCGGCGCTACGGGCGCATCGGATGGGTCGCGCTGCCGTACTTCATCCTCTTCGAACTGCTGGCGCCGACGATCGAGATCATCGGCATCTTCGTGGTGGCCCTGTCGTTCGCCTTCGGGCTCATCTCCCTGCCGTTCGTCGCGCTGTTCGCCGGGACGGCGCTGACCTATGGGCTCGTGCTGTCGTTCCTGGTGATCCTCATGGAGGAGCGGGCGTTCCGGCGCTACCCCGACTGGCACGACCTGCGGCGCCTGATCCTCGCCGCGGCCGGCTTGAACCTCGGCTACCGGCAGTACCTGTCCCTCGTGCGGCTGCGCTCGTGGTGGACCCTGGCACGCGGCAAGCACGCCTGGGGCGAGATGACGCGCGTCGGTTTCGGGGAGGCGCCGGGCGAGGCGCCCGTGCTCGAGGCCCCCGGTCCGGGGAGCGTCGAGGCCGACCGCCTCGCGGCCTGATCGCTCAATCCGGCAGGCGCCCGCCGACGAACTGCGTCAGGCCGGACGCCCGCCGGGTGACGTCGACGAGACCGTGATCCTCGAGCGCGGCGGCGATCTCCCCGCGCTCGAACATCCGCATCCCGCTGCGGCCGGCGACGAGGTCCTGCCAGGCGCGGATCGCGGGCGACGACGCCCGGCAGGACGTGAACAGGGCGAGGCGGCCGCCGGGCGTGAGGACCCGGACCATGTGGTGCAGCGCGACGAGCGGCTCCGAGAAGAGGTGCAGGGCGGCGAAGCAGCAGACCGCGTCGAAGGAGGCGTCGCGGAAC
>CAZEKK010000354.1:0-2895 GCA_964512905.1 uncultured Solirubrobacteraceae bacterium | reverse complement strand
GCGGGCCGCGCAGCTTGCGCATCCGCATGTGGATCGGCATCTGGCCGCCCTCGAAGCGCGCGCGCTTCTTGGCGCCCGAGCGGGCGCCGGCGCCCTTCTGGCCGCGGCCCGACGTCTTGCCGGTGCCCGACCCGTCGCCGCGACCGACCCGCTTGCGGGGCTTGCGGCTCCCGGGGTTCGGCTTGAGCGAGTGCAGGCCGACGCGCTCGTCGCTCATGCGTCCTTGACCTCCACGAGGTGGCGCACGGCGTGGATCATGCCTCGGATCTGGGGCGTGTCCTGCTGCTCGACCGCGTGGCCGATGCGGCGAAGGCCCAGCGAGCGCAGCGTGTCGATCTGACGCTGGTTGGCTCCGTTGCGGGACCGCCGCTGGGTGATGATCAGCGTGCTCATGCGGTCGCCGGCTCGGCCTCCGGCTCGGCGTCGTCGGCGGCAGGCTCGTCGGCGGGCGCTTCGTCTGCGGCCCCGTTCTCGGCGCGACCGCCGAGACCGAGCACCTGGTCGATGGAAAGGCCGCGGAGCTCCGCGACCTCCTCGGGCGTGCGCAGGCCCTGGAGGCCGGCGACGGTCGCCTTCACGAGGTTGATCGGGTTCTGCGATCCCAGGCTCTTGGAGAGGATGTCGTTGATGCCCGCCAGTTCGAGCACCGCGCGCACGCCCCCGCCGGCGATCACACCGGTGCCCGGCGAGGCCGGCTTGAGGAAGACGCGCCCCGACCCGAAGACGCCGGTCGTCTGGTGGGTGATGGTCGAGCCGTGCTTCGGCACGCGGAACAGGTTCTTCTTCGCCCGTTCCACCGCCTTCTGAATCGCGACGGGGACCTCGTTGGCCTTGCCGTAGCCGATTCCGACCACGTTGCGCTCGTCGCCCACCACGACGAGGGCGGTGAACGAGAACCGCCGACCGCCCTTGACGACTTTGGCGACGCGATTGATCTCGACGACGCGCTCCTGGAGGTCGAGCCCGGCGGCGCTGATGGATCGGTCTTGGCGCATGAGGTGGTTGAGGGTAGCGGGTGGGCGGGGGCCGCGATCAGCTAGAAGCGCAGCCCGCCCTCGCGGGCGCCGTCGGCGAGGGCCTTGACGCGACCGTGGTAGCGATAGCCGCCCCGGTCGAACACCGCGGCTTCGATGCCCGCGGCCTTCGCGCGCTCGGCGAGCAGGGCGCCGGCCTTTTCAGCCTGCTCCATCCGCGCGAGCGACCGCAGGTCGGCCTCGGTCCAGTTGACGGCCGCGACCGTGCGGCCCTGATCGTCGTCGATGAGCTGGGCGGAGATGCCCCGGTTGGAGCGGAACACCGAGATCCGCGGGCGCTCGGCGGTGCCCCGCACCTTGGCGCGCACCCGGCGGCGGCGCTTGAGGCGGCGGGCCTGCGGCGTCGTGACGGTCATGCGCGCTTGCCCACCTTCCGGGCGACGTACTCGCCCTCGTAGCGGATGCCCTTGCCCTTGTACGGCTCGGGTGGCCGCTGCTTGCGGATGTTCGCGGAGACCTCGCCGACGAGCTGCTTGGAAATGCCCCGGACGATGATCCGGGTCGGGAGCGGCACCTCGAACTCGATTCCTTCCGGCGCCGCGATCGGCACCGGGTGCGAGTACCCGAGCGCGAGTTCGAGGTCCTTGCCCTTGAGCTGGGCGCGGTAGCCCACGCCCTGGATCTCGAGGGTCTTGGCGTAGCCATTCGTGACGCCCTCGACCATGTTGGCGACCAGCGACCGCGTCAGCCCGTGCAGCGCACGGTGCTCGCCGCGGTCGGTCGGGCGAGTGACGACGAGCGCGGCCTCCTCCTGCGCGACGGTGATGTCGCGGTGGATGCGCTCGCTCAGCTCGCCCTTCGGACCGCTGACGCTGACGCGCTCGGGCTCGATCTGGACGGTGACGCCTTCGGGCACGGGGATGGGCTTTCGGCCGATGCGGCTCATACGGTCACCAGACCTCGGCCACGACCTCGCCGCCGACGCCCGCCTTGCGGGCGTCGTGGCCGGTCATGACGCCGTGGGAGGTCGAGATGATCGCGGTGCCCATCCCGCCGAGCACCTTCGGGATGTGGCGCGCGTCGACGTACGTGCGCTGCCCGGGGCGCGAGACGCGGCGCAGGCCGCTGATCACCGACTGGCGCGACTCGGTGTAGCGCAGCCGGACCTTGATCTCCTCGCGGGGGCGGCCGGGCGCCGGCGGCACGATCTCGTAGGCGTCGATGTAGCCCTGCTCCTTGAGGATCCGGACGATCTCCTTGCCGAGCCCAGACGCCGGGATGGCGGCGGACTCGTGAGAGGCCATGATCGCGTTGCGGATGCGCGTCAGGAGGTCGGCGATGGGGTCGGTCATGGACATGCGGTCGGGCTCCTACCAGCTGGACTTCGTCATGCCGGGGATCTCGCCGTTGTGGGCAAGCTCGCGCAGGCAGATCCGGCAGACGCCGAACTTGCGGTACACGGCGCGAGCCCGGCCGCAGCGGCGGCAGCGGGTGTATCCGCGGCTCTTGAACTTGGGGACGCGCGCCTGTCGGACGCGCTGGGAGGTCTTGGCCATGGTCAGTCGGTTCCTTGCGCGTCGTCGGTAGGGGCGTCGGCCTCGGCGGGCTGATCGCCGGGCTCGGGCGCGGCGGGGGCGGGCTCGGGCGCTGCAGCCTCGGCCTCGGGCTCGGCCGCGGCCGCCTCGGGCTCGGCCGCGGCTGCGGCAGCTTCGGGCTCCGCTGCCTCAGCCTCGGGCTCCGGCGCAGCCGCCGGCTTGGCGGCCTCGGCCGGCCGCGTGCGACCGGCGAACGGCATGCCGAGCGCCTCGAGCAGGGCGTAGGCCTCCTCGTCGGACTGGGCGGTCGTGGTGATCGTCACGTCCAGGCCGCGGACCTGGTCGATCGCGTCGTAGTCGATCTCGGGGAAGATGATCTGCTCGCG
>CAZEKK010000353.1:0-2900 GCA_964512905.1 uncultured Solirubrobacteraceae bacterium | reverse complement strand
GCCCCGTACGCTCACCGGCATGGTCGTGGCGATCGACGGGCCCGCGGGGGCCGGCAAGTCGACGGTCGCCCGCGCGGTGGCGCGGGCGCTCGGCTCCACCTACCTGGACTCGGGCGCGATGTACCGGGCGGTCGCGCTGGCGGCGCTGCAGCAGCCAGACGCCGCACCCGGCGACCTCGCCGCTGCCGCCGACATCGGCCTCGGCGCGACGGTCACGCTCGACGGCCGTGACGTCACCGAGGCCATCCGGACGCCGGAGGTCAGCGAGGCCGCTTCACGCGTTGCTCTCGCGACGGGGGCGGGGGCTAGCCATGCCCGAGAAGGGCGTCCGCGGCGGGGAGAGGCGGGCGGTTCGGGGCGCGGACGGCGTTCCTGATGTCCCGCCCGGAATCTCCCTTTCTCCCTTCCAGAGGAACGCCAATGTCCCCTCCAATGGCTGCTGTTGCGTGCGCTACGACGGCATCGACGCCCGTTGGAGGCGTGCGCATTAGCGCGTACACGGGGAAGGCGACCGCGCTGGCGGACGCGGGCTCGGCGCCCTCGAGCTGGGCCAGGAGGATGTCCCGCCCCGCCTGCCGCGGGCGCCTGCAACCTGCGCATCCTCGACATCGCAACCGAGCCGGTGACGCGCGACCCCGGCGGGTCCTTCGCCTTCGACCTCGGCTTCAGCAAGGGCTGCGGCATCTGCGTGGCCGAGTGCCCGTGCGGGGCGATCACGATGGAGCCCGAGACGATCTGAGGGGGCGCGTCCGGCCGCGCGGCCCAGCGGCCCGGGGCTACTTCGAGGCCGTCGGGCAGGACGGGGGCGGGACGATCAGCCGGGCGAGATTGAAGCCGGGGGTGAAGGAGAACGTCACGCGGCCGGGCGTGGCGAAGGCGCCGGTCGCCGACCAGAAGCCGGTCGCGCTCGGGTCGGCGCCGCCGAGCTGCCCCCTCACGACCGGCAGGAGCAGCGTCCCGTCCTGCCCGAACGCGGCGCTGGGCGTGCCGTCGTGGTTGAGGCTGACGGCGGCCAGAACCGTGGCTGACCCGGGCTGGGTGGCGGTGCCCAGGGAGACGATGCCCGGGCAGGCGGCGCTGCCGGTGACGGCGATCGCGGCGCCCGACTGGCCGGTGGCGCCCGGGATCTCGATGGCGTGCTGGCCGCCGGCGCCGAAGGCGGGGTCGGGCCGCCCGGCGGCGGTCAGCCGGCGCACGACCCACTGCGGCCCGGTCACGGTCCCGTTCGTCACGTTGATCACGGGCTTGCCGTCGGCCTGGACCGCCAGCGCGCCAGAACCAAGTCTCTGCGGCGGGGGGGCTGCGGTGTCCAGGAACCGTCCCGAGCGCCCGAAGGCGGGATCCAGGCGGCCTGAGGCCAGCAGGCGAACGATCGCCAGGCGCCCCTTCGGCGGCGATCCGGCCGGCGGGCGCGGCCCAGCGCTGCCGGCGGCCAGGACTCGGCCGCGCGCGTCGACGGCGACCGCGGACATCTGCGCGAGCCCCGTCCTCGCGAACCGCACGAGCAGCCTGCCGCCGCGCCCGAAAGACCGGTCCAGCGACCCGTCGGAGTTCAGGCGCACGAAGCTGAAGGCCTGATCGCGCGGCGCCTCGATGTCGGTGTCGTCGTTGCGCAGGAGGCGCGACACGGTTCCCGCCACGAGGATCTTGCCGCGCGGCTGCGCGACGACGCCCGCGGCGCTGTCGTTCGTTGATTTCCCCCCGCGCAGCGGCGCGTGGCCGAGAATCACGATTCCGCGTCGACCAAACGATCCGTCGGGCTTCCCAGACGCCGTCAGCCTTGTCACAAGCACCCTGGTTAGCTGGAACCCGTCGTTGTCGTAGCCCGCCCGGCCGGCCGCCAGGATCCGTTCGCCTGCGGATGCGGTGACCGCCGAACCACTGCCGCCCCACGAGCCGGGAACCCGCTCGATTGTCACCCGCCCCGCGCGTCCGAACGCGGGGAGCGGGCGACCGTTGACCAACGCGGTCACTCCGAACCGGAACATGGGGCCGACTCCGGTCACCAGCACTCGTCCGGCGCGGCCGGGCGCCACGCCGTCCGCAGAGCTCCCCTCGCCGAAGGGGATCTGCGCGATCCCGCCGTTGCCGAACGACGGATCGAGCCCTCCCGCCGCAAATCCGGCTGCCGGGGCCAGCAGTAGCGCCAGCAGCGAGGTCGCAAGCGACACAGGAACGAGGGCGGGCATGCGACGATGCAAACGCACAGGATGCAGGGAAGTTGCGCTCAGATGCCGGAGATGTTCGCGATGACGATCTTGTGGTCGGAGACCTTGTTCTCGACGATGCGCGGGGTCGCGGGCATGCTGTATGCCCACCCGAAGTAGGTGCCGTCGAGGCGGAGGATGTAGTCCTCCTTCATGATGATGGTCCCTGCGCCTGGGAATGCCGGGATGGTCGGGTTGTAGGCGGGGTAGTCCACGTCCTTCCAGGGAATCGCCTCGGCCCAGCCGCTGGCGACCATCATGGGCGGTGGGGAGTTGAAGTCCCCGCACACGATCCGCCGGGGTGGTGCGGCGGTCAGGCCCGCCGTGGCGTAGGAGAGCGCCGCCGCTCGTTGGTCGGCCACGCCCGCGGGAGGGTTCTGGCTGACGTGTGTGTTGTAGATGTAGACGCTCCCCTGGCCGTCAGGGAGCGTGGCCAGCGCGCTCTGGATGTGCCGGATCTCGTCGGTCGCGTCCGATGCCCGCCCCAGGCCCTGCGCCCCGCGCTGGGACAGCGGGATGCGCGAGACGATGGTGATTCCCGTGCTTGTGGGGATCGTGATCGTGTGGTGTTCGTACATCAGGCCCCGGCCCTGGCTGCCCGGGCGGGTCGATGCCCAATTGTTGGCTCGCAGGTAGCCGAAGAGCTTGTCTGTGCCGATGGATGGGTCGTTGGGGTTCAGCGGAGCGCCCGGA
>CAZEKK010000352.1:0-2907 GCA_964512905.1 uncultured Solirubrobacteraceae bacterium | reverse complement strand
GGGTGGGCGGCCTCGAGCGCCCGCAGCTCATCGAGCAGCGCGTCGTAGACGTCGTCGCCGACGGTCGGGTCGTCGAGGACGTAGTACGCGTAGTTGTGGCGGTCCAGCTCGGCCCGCAGCTCGGCGGCGCGGGCCGCCACAGCCATCGGGACCCGCGTCACTCGAGCTCCCGCGCCGCCGGAGCGAGCAGGCGGGCGAGATCCTGGCCCCGCAGGGCCTCCATGCCGGCCCGGTCGGTCAGGTCGAAGTGGATCGGCGTCACGGCGATGCGGCCGGCGGCGATCGCCGCGAGGTCCGTGCCGGGCTCGTCGTGGAAGCCCGGGTCGTCGCCGTAGATGAGGTAGCGACGCCGATCGTCGTGGTCGTCGTCCACCAACGTCAGCTCGTCGCGGTAGATTCGCTTCCCGAGGCTCGCCACCTCGACGCCCGCCGGCTCGCCCGCTGGCACGTTGACGTTGAGCAGCGTGCCCTCCGGCAGCGGGACCTGCTCCAGCTCGGAGACCATGCGCGCCACGAACGCCGCGCCGACCTCGAAGTCGAACTCGCGCCCGAGGCGGAAATCGAGCTCGCGCGCGACCGACTGCTGCGAGACCGCGATCGCCGGCAGGCCGAGCACGACGCCCTCGAGCGCGGCGGCGACCGTGCCCGAGTAGGTGATGTCGTCGCCGAGGTTCGAGCCATGGTTGATCCCCGAGACGACGACGTCGGCGGTGAAGCCATCGATCAGGCCGAGGCGGGCGAAGCGCACGCAGTCGACCGGCGTGCCGTCGGTGGCGAAGCCGATCGTGCCGTCCTCGAAGGCGACCTCCTGGACCGTCAAGGGCCTGCGCGTGGTGATCGATCGAGCCGTGGCGGATCGGTTCGAGTCCGGCGCAATCACCTCGAGGTCCACGCCCGGGACCGTCAGGAGCGCGCGTCGCAGGGCGTGCAGACCCTTGGCGCCGATGCCGTCGTCGTTGGTGAGCAGGACGTTCACGGGTCAGGATGGTAGTCGGGGAGCGGACCGGCACCCTGACCGGTGTCAGTACCGGACCGACTCGAGGAACAGCCCGTGGGCCGGCAGGGTTCGACCGGCCGCGCTGCGGGGCCGGCCCTCCAGGAGATCCGCGAAACCGCCGACCGTGCGCCGGCCGCTGGCGACCTCGAGCATCGTCCCGACGAGGATCCGGTTCATGTGCCGCATGAAGGCATCGGCCTCGATCCAGAACTCGAGGACGTCCGCGCCGGCGGCCTCCCAGCGGGCCGCCAGCACCTCGCGTTCGAACCGGAGGTGGCGCGTGTCGGAGGGAGTGAACGCGGTGAAGTCGTGGCAGCCCGGCAGCAAGGCGGCGCAGGCGTCAAGTGCCACCCGATCGATCCTGTGGGGCCACCACAGCGCCCGCCCGATCTCGAACGGCGACCGCTGCGGCGCCACGTGCAGGCGGTAGCGGTACGTGCGGCTGCGGGCGTCGCGCCGGGCATCGAAGCCGGGATCCGCCGGCTCGCTGCGCTGCACCGCGATCTCGTGCGGCAGCAGCGCGTTGAGCGACCGCATCGGGGCCGGGGGGCCGGGATGGGAGGCGACTTGGCCGCGGGCGTGGACGCCGCGGTCGGTGCGGCCAGCGACGGTCAGACGGACCTCGCGCCGCAGGATGGTGCGCAGCGCAGCCTCGACCTCCCCCTGCACCGTGCGCCGGCCGGGCTGGACGGCCCATCCGGCGAACGGCCCGCCGTCGTAGGCGAGGTCGATCCGGGCGACGGGTTGCAGTTCGTTCACGCCAGGATTACCTTGAGTCCTTACGGTGGAGGTCCGTCACACCAACCGAGGGGAACGCACCATGGAGACTGGAATCATCACCGCCGAGATGGGCGCCGAAGTACGTCGCGACGCGCTGGCAGAACTGCGCAACCACGCCGATGCCGCCAAGGCGTCCGCCCGCAGCGAGTCCGACGCGGTGCGGGCCGACGAGATCGCGGCGCTCGCCGAGGACATCGCCCGCATCGAAGCCCGCGGCGCCTGAGGCGCCACCTGCGTCAGACCAGCTCGAGGTAGACCATCTCGGTGCTGTCCGAGCGCCGAGGGCCGAGCTTGAGGATGCGGGTGTACCCGCCGGGCCGATCCGCGTAGCGCGGCGCCACCTCCTCGAAGAGCTTGTAGACCGCGAACTTGTCCTGCCCGAGCGCCGCGAGCGCCTGGCGCCGGGCGTGGAGGTCGCCGCGCTTGGCGAGCGTGATCAGCTTCTCGACCTCGGGCCGCAGCGCCTTGGCCTTCGCCTCGCTGGTCTTGATCCGCTCATGCTCGATGACCTCCTTGCAGAGGTTGCGCAGCAGCGCCTTGCCGCGCGAGGCGCTGCGCGAGAGCTGGTGGCGCTTCCGCTGGTGGCGCATGGCGTCGGTGAGCCTAGACGATCGCTTCCGCGGCTCAGTCCTCGCGCAGCGCGAGCCCGCGCGCCTCGAGCGTCTCGACCACCTCGTCGATCGACTTGCGCCCGAAGTTGGGGATTGCGTTGAGCTCGCCCTCGGTCTTGGAGATCAGGTCCCCGACCGTCTGGATGCCCGCCCGCTTGAGGCAGTTGTAGGAGCGCACGCCCAGCTCGAGCTCCTCGATCAGGATGTCGTCCATCGCGTTGGCCGGCCGCGTGGCCGCCTGCGCCCCGCCGGGCCCCACGAGCGAGGCCTCGAGCACTCCGGCCGCCATGCCCTCGCGCAGCTCGACCACCCGCTCGGGGTCGGTGAAGATCGCGAGCTGCTCGATCAGGATCTCGGCCGCCTCGCGCAGCGCCGCGTCGGGCTTGATCGAGCCGTCGGTCTCGATGTCGAGCGTCAGCTTGTCGAGATCGGTCTCCTGGCCCAGGCGCGCCTGCCCCACCTCGTAGGCGACGCGGCGCACCGGCGAGAAGATCGAGTCGATCGGGATAACGCCGATCG
>CAZEKK010000351.1:0-2909 GCA_964512905.1 uncultured Solirubrobacteraceae bacterium | reverse complement strand
GATCGTTCGGATGGTCGTGGTGGACGCCGTGGATGATCCAGTGCAAGCGGGCGCCGATGCCGTCCTCGGGCTCGAAGTGGAAGACGACGCGGTGCAGCCAGTACTCGGTCAGCGTCCAGAAGACGTAGCCGCCGAGCGCGAGTAGCAGCGCCTTCCCGAGCGGCACGTCGCCGTAGAGCGCGAAGGCGAACGTCAGCACGATCGCCGGGCCGAACAGCAGCGGCACCACGATCGGATGCACGCGCGACATGCGGTCCAGCAGCGGCGAGTCGAACATGCGGGGTGACGCGCGCAGGGCCTCAGAGCGCGGCGGGGTGGTCGGATCGGGGTTCGTCGCCATGGGGAATTCCTAGCGGATCGGCGGGCAGATCGACCGCATGACACCAATGGGCCGGCGGCTGGTCAACCGTAGGAGTCCGCGATGCGGCCCGCGGCTGGTCCGCCGGGAGGGACGGCCGCCTATCCTGCGGCCCATCGCACGGACGCCGACACCGCCGACGCTGCCCGACGACGCGGACGCCGTCGCCTGGGACCTCGATCCGCTGGTGCAGGGCGCCGGCGACGCGGGCGTGCTGGCTCAGCTCGGCGAGGCCGACGAGCGCGCGGTGGCCTTCGCCGATCGCTTCCAGGGGCAGGTGGCGGCCTTCGACGCGGCGGCGCTGCGCGAGGCGATGGCCGAGCTGGCGGCGATCTCCGAGCTGGTCGGGCGGGCCGCCAACTACGCCCACCTGCGCTTCGCCACCGACACGGCAGATCCCGAGCGCGGCGCGCTCCTGCAGCGCGTTCAGGAGGCGGGCGCGGCGATCCAGACGCGGCTGCTGTTCTTCGAGCTCGAGTGGGCGGCGCTCGACGACGCGGCAGCGGAAGCGCTGCTCAGCGGCGAGGGGCTGGACTTCTGCCGCCACCACCTGCGCATGGAGCGCCGCTATCGGCCGCACCTCCTCACCGAGCCCGAGGAGAAGCTGATGACCGAGAAGTCGGTCACCGGAAGCAGCGCGTGGACGCGGCTGTTCGAGGAGCTCACGGCGGCGACGCGCGTCGACCTGCCCGGCGCGGAGGAGCCCGCTGCGCTCGACGTCGCCCTCAGCCGGCTGACGTCGCCGGATCGCGACGAACGCCGCGCGGTCGCGGGCGCCGTGACCGAGGCGCTCGCACCCGGGCTGCGGACGCGCGCCTACGTCTACAACACGCTGCTGCACGACAAGGCCGTCGACGACCGCCTGCGCACCTATCCCTCGTGGCTGTCGTCGCGCAACCTCGCCAACGAGGCCAGCGACGAGTCGGTGGCCGCGCTCGTCGCCGCGGTGCGCCGCCGCTACGACATCCCCCAGCGCTGGTACCGGCTCAAGGCGTCGCTGCTCGGGATCGACCGCCTGGCCGACTACGACCGGGCCGCGCCGGTCACCGACGAGGACGAGCGGTTCGGCTGGGAGCAGGCCCGCGGGCTGGTCCTCGAATCGTTCGCGTCGTTCTCCCCCGAGATCGCCGGCGTCGCGCGCCGGTTCTTCGACGAGCAGTGGATCGACGCTCCGGTCAGGCCGGGCAAGCGGGGCGGCGCGTTCTGCGCCTACACCGTTCCGAGCGTGCATCCCTACGTCATGCTCAACTGGACGGCCAAGCGTCGCGACGTCCTGACGCTCGCGCACGAGCTCGGGCACGGGGTTCACGCCGCGCTGGCCCAGCCGCGGGGGATCTTCCACCAGCACACGCCCCTCACCCTGGCCGAGACCGCGTCGGTCTTCGGCGAGACCGTCGTGTTCGGGCGCCTGCTCGAGCAGGCGCCGAGTCCGGCGTCGCGCCTGTCGCTGCTCGCCGAGAGCCTCGAGGGCTCGATCGCCACCGTCTTCCGGCAGGTGGCGATGAACCACTTCGAGGATCTCGCCCACACCGCGCGCCGGGACGAGGGCGAGCTGAGCGTCGACCGGTTCGGGGAGCTGTGGGCCGCCAGCCAGGAGGAGCTGTTCGGCGACGCCGTCGAGGTCACCGACGGCTACCGGTCGTGGTGGTCGTACGTCCCGCACTTCATGGCGACCCCCGGCTACGTCTACGCCTACGCCTACGGGCAGCTCCTGGCGCTGTCGGTCTACCGGCTCTACCTGGAGCGCGGCGAGGAGATCGTCCCCGACTACCTCGAGATGCTCGCCTGCGGCGGCTCCCGCTCACCCGAGGAGCTCGGTGCCATCGTCGGCGTCGACCTCGCCGACCCCGGCTTCTGGGACAGCGGGCTCGACCTGGTGGCCGAGCAGCTCGATGCTGCCGAAGCGGCAGCGGACGCGATCCTGGCGGGCTGAAGACGCCCGCTCGGCGTCCTCGTCGGCTTACGGCCTGATGGCCGCATCTCCCCCTCCCCTGATCTGACGCCCTACAGCCTCGCCGGGGACTAGAGTCGCGTTTCGTGGCTCAGGAGCCAACCGCAGCGGATCGCCGCCACGCGATGCGCAACGTGATCATGACCGCGGCGATCGCGGGGCTGGGCGGGCTTCTGTTCGGCTACGACACCGGCGTCATCGCGAGCGCCCTGCTCTTCATCGAGCCCGAGTTCGGGCTCTCCAGCTTCGGCTCCGGCCTCGTCGTCGCGGCGGTGCCGATCGGCGCGGTCGGTGGCGCGCTCTTCGCCGGCCGCCTCTCCGACACCTACGGGCGGCGGCTGATGATCCTGATCTCGGCCGTGGTCTTCATCGTCGGCGCGATCGGCAGCGCCGTCGCCGACGGCGAGGCCATGCTGGTCATCTCCCGCGTCGTCGTCGGCGCGGCGATCGGCCTCGCCTCCGCCTGCGCCCCCGTCTACATCTCCGAGGTCGCCCCGCCCGAATCCCGCGGCCGCCTCGTCACCTTCTTCCAGCTGTCGGTCACGGTCGGCATCGTCGTCGCCTACGGCGTCGGCCTCGCCTTCGAGCCGAGCGGGGACT
>CAZEKK010000350.1:0-2926 GCA_964512905.1 uncultured Solirubrobacteraceae bacterium | reverse complement strand
CGACCTGCCGGAGGTGTCGCTGGTGGCCATCCTCGACGCGGACAAGGAGGGCTTCCTGCGCGGCGAGACCTCCTTGATCCAGACGATCGGGCGGGCGGCGCGCCACGTTGACGGCACCGTGGTGATGTATGCCGACAAGGAGACCGCGGCGATGCGGGCGGCGCTCGGGGAGACCGAGCGCCGGCGCGAGATCCAGCGCGCCTACAACGCCGACCACGGCATCACGCCCGAGTCGATCGTCAAGGGCGTCAGCGACATCGCCGAGTTCCTGCAGGGGGAGTCGAAGGTGCCGTCCAAGCGCGGCCGCGGCCGCCGCAAGCGCGAGACCGAGATGACCGCGCCCGAGATCGAGAAGCTGATCGTCGACCTCGAGGAGGAGCTGCTCACCGCCGCCGAGGAGCTGCGGTTCGAGTACGCCGCGCGTTTGCGCGACGAGATCCGCGATCTGCGCCGCGAGCTCGACCAGGCGCGGGAAGAGGCGCCTGCCGGCGGCTGATGGCCGCAGCCCGCGCGGCCGCGGCGGGCGCGGCGCTGCTGCGCTGGTACCGGGATGCCGCGCGCGACCTGCCGTGGCGGCGCACCCGCGATCCCTACCGCATCCTGGTCTCGGAGGTGATGCTCCAGCAGACCCAGGTCGCCCGCGTGCTGCCGCGCTACCACGACTTCCTCGCCCGCTTCCCGACGGCGGGGGAGCTGGCTGCGGCTCCGCCCGCCGAGGTGCTGCGGGCGTGGAGCGGCCTCGGCTACAACCGCCGGGCACTGTCCCTCCGTGCCGCGGCGGCGCGGGTGAGCGTCGACGGGTGGCCCCGCGACGCCGCGGGCCTGCGCGCCCTGCCCGGCGTGGGCCCGTACACCGCCGCCGCGGTGGCCTCGGCCGCCTTCCGCGAGCCCGTGCCCGCCGTCGACACCAACGTCCGCCGTGTCATCGAGCGCTTCGACGGGCGCGTCCGCCCGCCCGGAGGGCTGCGCACGCGGGCCGCCCGCCTGCAGGCGGCGGCCGCCGGCGGGGACCGCCCTGCCGCCGCGGCCTGGAACCAGGCGATGATGGAGCTCGGGGCAACGGTCTGCACCGCGCGGGCGCCCCGCTGCGACGCCTGCCCGCTGACGGCGTGCCGGTCTCACGGCCGGCCGCCGCCCCGGTCCGCCGCCGTGCGTGCCGGCGTCCGGTTCGAGGACACCGACCGCTGGGTCCGTGGCCGCATCGTCGCGGCGCTCGCCGCCGGCGAGGGCGTCCCGGAGCGGATCGATGCCGCCCGGGTCGAGCGGGCGCTGGCGGCCCTCGAGCGCGACGGCCTCGTGGTGCGGGGGCCGCACGGCGCGGCGCTGCCGGAGGCGTGACCCGCCGGCTGGACCGGCCCGGGTGCGCCGGGATACGCTGACGCCCACGCCGCCGACGCAGGAGGAACCGATGAGCAGCAGCAGTGGAGAGGGAGTCGAGGCCGCCGCGATTCGCGCCGGCGCAGAGGCAACCGCCGCCATGGCGGCCCGGCTGGCCGCCGCCGAGCGGGAGATCGCCGGGCTCAAGGCGGCCGTCGCCGGCCTGCAGGCCGCCGCGGTCGCGGCGCCCGCGGCGGCGCCCGCCGCTCCGGCGCCGGAGCCGGCCGCGGGGTCCGAGGCCGTGATCGCCGATTCGTTCGGCGTCGTGGAGCCTGGCGACGAAGGGCCGGCAACGCCGTCGCCGAGCGGCGAGGGCAGTGGGAGCGGCGCGGGCGTCGATCCCGAGCCTGCCGCGAGGCCGGGCGAGGTGCCGCCGCTCGCCGACAGCTTCGGGGCCGGAGGCACCGACGACGAGGGGGCGCGCATCGTCGCTCTGAACATGGCGCTGAACGGCACCTCGCGCGGCGACGTCGAGAAGTACCTCGCCGAGCACTTCGATCTCGAGGATCGCGAGGGCCTGCTCGACGAGGTCTTCTCGAAGGTGACCTAGTGGTCCATCCCGCGAGGATGAGCCACTAGCCCGCCGCGCGCCGCGAGCGAGGCCTCCGCGTGCTGGAACCAGGGACCGAGGCTGCGGGCTACCGCATCGAGCGTCGCCTGGGGCGCGGCGGCATGGGGGTGGTGTACGAGGCGACCCAGCTGTCGCTCGACCGGCGGGTGGCGCTCAAGGTCCTGTCGCCGGAGCTGAGCGCGGATCCAGCATTCCGCGAGCGGTTCCGGCGCGAGGGCCGCCTCCAGGCGGCGCTCGACCATCCGAACATCGTGGCCGTCTACGAGGCCGGCGAGCTGCCCGAAGGGCTCTTCCTCGCGATGCGGCTGGTCCGCGGCGAGACGCTGAAGGAGGCCCTGCGCGCGGGTCCGCTGCCGCCCGACCAGGCGCTCGCGCTGCTCGCCCCGGTGGCCGAAGCGCTCGACGCGGCTCACGACGCCGGCCTCGTGCACCGCGACGTCAAGCCCCAGAACATCCTGATCGCCGCCGACGGGCGCCCGTTCCTGTCGGACTTCGGCCTGACGCGCGGGGAAGACCAGACGGGATTCACCCGGACGGGCCAGTTCATGGGAACGCTCGACTACGTGGCGCCCGAGCAGATCGAGGGCGGAGCGGCCACCGCCGCCAGCGACGTCTACGCCTTCGGCGCAGTCCTCTGCGAGGCGCTGACGGGATCGGTGCCCTTCCCGCGCGACACCGACGTGGCACTCCTGTGGGCGCACGTGAACGCGCCGCCGCCGCGGATGACCGAGGTCCGGCCCGACCTGCCCGCAGCGCTGGACGGCGTCGTGGCCTCCGCGATGGCGAAGCGTCCCGAGGCGCGGCCGGCGCGGGCCAGCACGGTCGCGGCGGCGGCGTCTGCCGCGTTCGCAGGCGGGCGTGCGGCCACGGTGGCGGAGACCGCGCCGCGGGAGGTCGCCGCGACGGCGCCGCACGATCCGGCCGCGACGGCGCCGCGCGATCCGGCTGCGACGGCGCCGCGCGATCCGGCTGCGACGG
>CAZEKK010000349.1:0-2934 GCA_964512905.1 uncultured Solirubrobacteraceae bacterium | reverse complement strand
CCGCCGGCTGCACGATGGTCGTCAAGCCCGCCAAGCAGACGCCGCTGTGCATGCTGGCGCTGGCGGACATCCTGCACCGGGCCGGCCTGCCGGGCGGCGTGTGCAACGTGATCACGAGCAGCTCGTCCGGCCGGACGATGGCGCCGGTGATCGCCGATCCGCGCACCCGCAAGCTCTCGTTCACCGGCTCGACCGAGGTCGGCCGGATGCTCATGCAGCAGGGCTCCGAGCAGATCCTGCGGATGTCGATGGAGCTGGGCGGCAACGCGCCGTTCCTCGTCTTCGAGGATGCCGATCTCGACCAGGCCGTCGAGGGCGCGCTGTTGGCGAAGATGCGCAACATGGGCGAGGCCTGCACGTCGGCGAACCGCTTCATCGTCCACGAGTCGGTCGCCGAGGACTTCTCACGCCGCCTGGCCGAGAAGCTCGCCGGCCTGCGGGTCGGGCGGGGGACCGAAGACGGCGTCCAGGTCGGCCCGCTGATCGACCAGCCCGCCGTCGACAAGGTCGCAGAACTCGTCGCCGACGCCCAGGACCACGGCGCGGCGACCCTGACCGGCGGCGAGGCGATGGGCGGCGCGGGCTTCTTCTACGCGCCGACGGTGCTCGGGAGCGTGCCGCCGGACGCCCGGGTGCTGCGCGAGGAGATCTTCGGCCCGGTCGCTCCGGTCACGACGTTCACCACCGACGACGAGGCGATCGCCCGCGCGAACGACACCGAGTACGGCCTCGTCGCCTACGTCTTCAGCCATGGCCTGAACCGCGCGCTGCGCGTCATCGAGGCGCTCGACACCGGCATGATCGGCCTCAACCAGGGCATGGTCTCCAACGCCTCGGCGCCCTTCGGCGGGGTCAAGCAGTCCGGGTTCGGCAGCGAGGGCGGGCCCGAGGGGCTTCAGGAGTACCTGGAGACCAAGTACATCGCGATCAACCTCCCCGACGCATGAGCGACGACCGCCCCATCGTGATCGCCTTCGACGGCTCCGACGGCGCCCGCCACGCCATCGCGCAGGCCGGGAGCGTGCTGCCCGCCGGCCGACGTGCGGTCGTCGCGACCGTGTGGGCCTCGCTGGTGAGCCTCGCGCCGGCCGCGGTGGCGGGCCTGCCGCCGTCGGTGGCCCAGGAGAGCGTCGACAAGCTCGACGCGGCGGCGGAGGCCGAGGCGCAGGCGCAGGCGCAGGCCGGCGCCGAGGCGGCGCGGGCCGCCGGATTCGACGCCGAGGCGCAGTCGCTCCGCGAGGACGGCAGCGCCTGGTCGGGCGTGATCGCCCTGGCCGACGAACTCGACGCCGCCGCGATCGTCGTCGGCTCCCGCGGCCTGTCCGGTGTCAAGTCCGCGCTGCTGGGCTCGTTCTCGCGAGGGGTCGTCCACCACGCACGCCGGCCCGTGCTCGTGGTGCCGCCGGACGGGGAGTAAGGGCCGCGCTGGCGGGGGAGCAGGGCGCGACCGTACTCCCCCGCGTGGCCGTGAGGCGAAGTGCCGATGCGCGGAGAGCGTCATGGCGCCACCATTCGGTTGTGCTGCCTCTTGATCGGATCGGTTGGCGGAGGCTCGGCGCCATTGCCGGTGCCGCGGCCCTCGTCGGGGGTGCGCCGCCTGGCGCCGCCGCCGCAGCCACGTACCGAGGCAAGGTCAGGAACGCCGGGCCGGTGAGCTTCCAGGCGGTTGGGGGCGCGGTGCGGCGCTTCCAAGCTTCCGTCAACGCCCGCTGCGTCTCCGTTCCCACGCGCAGCGCCGTCGAGGTCTACGTCGCGGCTCCGACCGGCACCGCGCGCGTGGCGCGGACCGGCCGGTTCTCGCTGGCGCGCACCCTGCCCAAGCAGCAGATCCGCGACCGGCGGGGGAAGGTCCTTCAGACCCTCTACTCGGTCAAGGTGACGATCGCCGGGCGGGTCGCCGGCGGCAGCGCCAGCGGGACGATCAAGGTGACCTACAGCAAGAACTGGTTCGTTTCGAACCCGTCCACCGGCCTGCTCACCCTCGTGCCGGCCGCGTGCTCGACCGGCCGGACGCCGGTCCGCTGGTCGGCGCGGCGATGAGCCCGTCGTCCGCGGCTCCCTGACGGGCGCCGGGCGGTGGCGCCCTCCTACCCCGCCCGGTTGCCCGCCGCGATCTTCCGCAGGTCCAGTGCCGCGTCGAGGACGTCCTCCTGCACCCCGTGCTCGCGGGCGACCTCGCGCAGGGTGCGGCCGCTCGCCGCGGCGTCCTTGACGATCTCGCTGGCGCGGTCGTAGCCGATGTAGGGGTTCAGCGCGGTCGCCACCGCCAGCGTCGACTCCGCCGAGCGCTCGCACCCGGCGAGGTTCGGCTCGATCCCGCTGATGCACTTCTCCGCGAAGAGCTTGGACTTCGCCGTGAGGAGCTGGATCGACTCGAGCAGGTTGCGCGCGATCAGCGGCACGCGGACGTTGAGCTCGAAGTTGCCCTGCGCGCCGGCGAACGTGATCGCCGTGTCATTGCCGACGACCTGCGCGGCGACCTGCATGACGACCTCGGGGATGACCGGGTTGACCTTTCCGGGCATGATCGAGGAGCCCTTCTGCAGCTCGGGCAGGAGCAGCTCGCCCAGGCCCGCGCGCGGGCCCGAGCCCATCCAGGCGATGTCGTTGGCGATCTTCGTGACCGAGATCGCCACGACCTTCAGCGCGCCGGACAGCTCGACGAGCGCGTCGCGGTTGCCCTGCGCCTCGAACGGATCCTCGGGCGGCGTGATCGCTAGGCCGGTCTGCTCGGAGAGCTTGGACCGCACGCGCGCGGCGAACTCGGGGTGGGTGTTCAGCCCCGTTCCCGTCGCGGTGCCGCCGAGCGGGATCTGGGCCACCTGGGGGAGCGCGTTCTGGACCCGCCGGATGCCGAGGCGGATCTGCGCGGCGTACCCGCTGAACTCCTGGCCGAGCGTGACCGGGACCGCGTCCATGAGGTGCGTCCGCCCG
>CAZEKK010000348.1:0-2959 GCA_964512905.1 uncultured Solirubrobacteraceae bacterium | reverse complement strand
TCACACTCGCGAAGGGAAGTGGTGCCATGTCGTCGTCCGCCCGCGTCCTCGTCGTCGCCAACCGCACGGCGGCCACGCCGGCCCTCGTCGCAGCCGTCAGGGACCGGGCGGCCGCCGGGCCCGCCACCTTCACGCTGCTCGTGCCGCGCACCGCGCACGGGCTGCAGAAGATCCTCGACCCCGACGACCAGCCCGACGACGAGGCCCGCGCGGTGCTGGAACTGGCGATCCCGCTCCTCGAGGAGGCGGCCGGGTCGCCGGTCGAGGGCATCATCGGCGATCCGGAGCCGCTCGCGGCGATCCAGGATGCGGTGAACGTCCGCGGCTTCGACGAGATCATCCTGTCGACGCTGCCAGCGCGCGTGTCGCGCTGGCTGCACCTCGACCTGCCGCGCAAGGCCGCCGGGCTCGGGCTGCCGGTCACGACGATCACCGCCCGGGCGCGCGCGACCGCGCCCGCCTGACGCCCGCCCGCGGCGGCGCTCCCGTAGCCTTGGGGCCATGTCGCCGACCTGGATCTGGATGCAGGCCGCCATCGTGGTCTTCGTCGTCGCCGGCATGGTGATCGCGATCATCAAGCTCTGACGGCGCGGTTGCGCGCCGGGGCTCGCCTGCGCGGATATGATCGCCCCGCATCCAACCGGTGAGACAAGGAGAGGCATGTTCGGCTCGATCGTGGTGGGGACCGACGGCTCGGAGACGGCAGGCGAGGCGGTCCGCGAGGCCATCGAACTGGCCAAGCGCACCGACTCCTCCCTGGCGCTCGTCAGCGCCTACGAGCCGGTGTCCGACACGCGCCTGCGGGAGGAGCGCAAGGACGTGCCCAAGGATCTCGAGTGGATGGTCAATCCGCGCGAGGACGTCGACCACACGCTCGGCGAGGCCGAGAAGCTGGCCAAGGCGGCGAGCGTCCCGGTGGCCAAGCACGCCCGCGAGGGCGACCCGGCCGACGCCATCCTCGACGTCGCCGAGGAGATCGGCGCCGGGCTCATCGTGGTCGGGAACAAGGGCATGACCGGGGCGAAGCGGTTCCTGCTCGGCTCGGTGCCGAACAAGGTCTCGCACCACGCCCCCTGCTCGGTGTTGATCATCCGGACCACCTGAGGCGGTCCGGCGTCAGGCCGGCGGGTCGGCCCGTGGGCCGGCGGCCGGGCCGAACGGCGATGCGGTCGCCGGTCCGGCGTCAGGCCGGCGGGTCGACGCGCGCGATCGCGGGGCGCGTGGCGGCGCCGGCGTCGAGCAGGCCGTGGCCGTAGTAGGTGTCGTACCCGCGGACGCCGAGGTCGCGGGCGGTGCTCTGCAGCCGGCGCTGCACGGCGCTGGGCGACGGCCGGGCGCCGATGACGCCGCTGGCGATCACCAGCGCCGCGGCGGCGCTGACGTGGGGCGTCGCCATCGAGGTGCCCTGGTAGCCGGACACGAGGCTGAAGCGCGCGACCGAGCCCTTGAAGGTCAGCTGGAAGATGTCGTCGCCCGCCGGCTCCAGCGGGCGGCAGTTCGGGTCGCCGCTCAGCGGCGCGTCGGCGCCGCCGCCCGGCGCCACGATGTCCAGGCCGGGGCCGTGGTTGGAGTACTCGGCCACGCACCGGCGCTGCGTCGTCGCGCCGACCGCGACGACGTCGCCGGCGCGAGCCGGATAGGCGACCGCGTCGTCGCCCTCGTTGCCGCTGGCGGCCAGCACGATCGCGCCCTTGGAGCGGGCGTAGCGCACCGCGCTGAGCACGCCCGGGATCTGCCCGGCCGTGACGGTCGTGTCGAACTCCAGGCTGAGGTTGATCACCTTGGCGCCCCGCTGTGCGGCGTAGCGGATGCCGGCGGCGATCGTGACCGCGTCGCCGAGGCCCTCGGCGTCGAGCACCCGGACCGGCATCACCCGCGCGCCGTAGGCGACGCCGGTCACGCCGATGCCGTTGTTCGTGCGCTCCGCGATCACCCCGGCGACGAAGGTGCCGTGCCCGTTCTGGTCGACGGGGTAGGGGTCGCGGTCGACGAAGTCATAGCCGCGCGCGAACTGGCCGGGGGAGAAGTCGGGCGAGCGCCGGAACCGCCCGAAGTTCGCGTAGGCGACGCCCGTGTCGAGGACGGCCACGGTCACCCCGCGCCCGCCGTAGCGCCGCAGCTTGATGAGGTTCGACCACGCCTCGGGGGCGTTGATCCCCGCGCCCGCGAGGAAGTTCCACTGCACGAGCTGCCAGTTGCGGGATCCGCCGCGGCCCGGATCGTTGGGGATGTAGCTGCCGGCAGCCCGGGCGATCGGGTTGGGCGCCGCGTAGGCGACGCCCGGCTGGTCGGCGATCTCGGCGGCGGCGGTCGTGACCGACTGACCCTCCGGCACTTGCAGCAGCGCCTGTCCCGGGGCGGGCTGCGCCTGGACCTCGGCGTCGGCGCCGGCTTGCACGGCGGCTTGCTGGACCGCGGTGGCTCCGGCCTCGTACTGGACGATCACCTGGCCGGGGACGTAGGCGGGGCCGTCCTGCGCCTGCGCAGCCGCCGGCAGCGCCGCGGACAGCGCGAGCGTGGCGAGGAGTGCTGGAAGTACGGGGCGGATGGTCACGGGCGCGGCGGTGGAGCCAGAGGGCTGCCGGGGGGTTCACACATATGGACAGCCGAGGGCTGAGAAAGTTCCTCTGACACGATACGCGAGCGCCGCGGCTCGCCCGCCGGTTCGGGCGCTTGGCCCCTCATGACCGCACGCTTCTTCCCGCGCGACGAGTACTTCATGACGCTGGCGCTCCGCGAGGCCGAGCGGGCGCTGGCGCACGACGACGTCCCGATCGGCGCCCTCGTCGTCCGCGACGGGGAGGTGATCGGCGTGGGCCACAACGAGCGCGAACTGCGCCAGGATCCGACGGCGCACGCCGAGATCCTGGCGCTGCGCGAGGCAGCCCGGGCGGTCGGGTCCTGGCGCGTGCTCGACACGGTCCTCTACGTGACGCTCGAGCCGTGCGCGATGTGCGCC
>CAZEKK010000347.1:0-2991 GCA_964512905.1 uncultured Solirubrobacteraceae bacterium | reverse complement strand
GCGGTCACGAGCGTGTTGAGCGTCGCGAGGGGGAGCAGGACCTTCCAGCCCAGGGTCATGAGCTGGTCGTAGCGCAGGCGCGGGAGCGTCGCCCGGATCCAGATGAAGAAGACGACGAACACGAACATCTTCGCCAGCACGACGAACGGGTCGACCCACCCGGGCGGATCGATGCCGAACGGCAGCAGCCAGCCGCCGAAGTAGAGCGTCACCGCGATGCCGGAGATCACGATGATGTTCATGTACTCGGCGAGGAAGTACGAGCCGAAGCGGGTCCCGCCGTACTCGGTCATGTAGCCCTGGACCAGCTCGGCGTCGGCCTCGGGGAGGTCGAACGGCGGCCGGTTGGTCTCCGCGAAGCCGGCGATGAGGAAGATGAGGAAGCCGACGAACTGAGGCACGACGTACCACATGCCCTCCTGGGCCTGGACGATCTCGGTCAGCGAGAGGGTCCCGGCGGTCATGATCACGCCGACGATCGCCAGCCCCTGGGCCACCTCGTAGGAGATGAGCTGGGCGGCCGCCCGCATCGCGCCGAGGAATGAGTACTTCGAGCCCGACGCCCAGCCGCCGAGCATGAGACCGTAGAAGGCGATCGCCCCGAAGGCGAACACGTAGAGCGGGCCGATGCTCACGTCGATGCCGTAGAGGCCGACGTCGGTGCCGAAGATGTCCTGCACGTCGCCGAAGGGGAGGATCGCGATCGTCGCGACCGCGGTGAGGATCGAGATCGCCGGCGCCAGGTAGAAGAGCGGCCCGACGGAGGTGTGCGGCCGCGAGGACTCCTTGCCGACGAGCTTGGCGATGTCGGCGACCGGCTGCAGCAGGCCGAACGGTCCGACGCGGTTGGGCCCGTAGCGGCCCTGGAAGCGCCCGAGCAGCTTGCGCTCGAGGATGAGCACGAGCGGCACGCAGCTGAAGATCACGGCGAAGATCACGATCGCCTTGATGATCTGGATCCACCACGGCTCGACGTAGTTGACGTCGGCGAGCACGGTCACGCGGGCCGCACCTCCACGAGGCGGGGCTCGCCGTTGGTCAGCGCGTTCGCCGCGTCCTGCGCGATGCCGTCGGCGAGGAAGACCGAGCCCTCGGGCACTGCGGCCCGCAGCTCGACGCGCGCGCGCACGTGGACGCCGTCGAAGGCGACCTCCACCTGATCGCCCTGCGCGACGCCGAGACGCGCTGCGTCGGCGGGGGCCAGTTCGACGCGCTGGGCGGTCGAGAGGAACTGCAGCGCCGGGGCCGCCTCGACCTCGGGCCCCGCCCACAGGGGCCGGAACGTGCCCAGCCGCAGGGCGCCGTTCGGAGCCGGCGCGGCGGGGGGAGCGCCGAGGTCGGCGGGCGCGGCGCCAGCAGACGGCAGCGCGGCGGCGGCCTCGGCCTCGGGCCAGCGCAGGCCGCGCCCGCCGAGGGCCTCCAGCGAGAGCCCGGCGTAGAACGGGACCGTCGCGAACAGGCGCGCGCTGACCATCGGGCCGGTCCGGGCCTTCAGGTCCAGGCCCAGGCGCTTGGCGAGGGTGGCGATCACCTGCCAGCCGGCTCGCACGGCGCCCGGGCGGCCGATCGCCGGCCGCAGGCGCTGCACCCGCCCGTCCGGATGCACGATCGTCCCCTCCTTCTCGGCGTAGGACTCGGCCGGGAAGACGACGGTGGCGTAGTCGCGCAGCCCCTCGGTCAGCAGCGACGCGTGGGCGATGACGGCGGGCGCCTTGGCCAGCGCCGCCTCCCACGCCGGCCGGTCGGGGTGGGTGCGCAGCGGGTCGGCATGCAGGAGGTAGAGCGCGCCGAGGTCGCCGGCCGCCAGCGCGGCGGCGATCGCCGGCGCGTCGCGCCCCTCGGCGGCCGGGGCGGCGTAGCCCGGCCCCGCGTTGGGCAGGAACCCGGCCTCGCGCAGGCCGCGGCCGTTCGTTGACGCCGGGATCTCGAGCAGGCCGGCGTGCGGTGTCTCGGCGAGGCGCAGGCGGGCCGCGACGTTGAGCAGCGCCTGCGCGGCGTGGGGCCCGCGCGGACCGGCGGTCAGCCGCTCGCCCCAGAGGATCACGACCTCCTCGCCGGTGTCGGAGATCAGGGCCGCGAGGCGCCGGATCTCGTCGGCGTCGGCGCCGGCCGCAGCGGCGCGCTCGGGCAGGGACGGGTCGCTGGTCAGGGCGGCGTCGAGGGCGGCGAGGAAGGCCTCGCCCGCCCCCGGCGCGTATCGAATCGAGAGCGCGGCGTTCGGATCGAGGGTGCTCGGGCGGCTCGTCGCCACGGCGAGCGTGACGCCGTTGCGGCGCACCCCCTTGCGGACTCGCAGGTCGAGGATGGGGGCGTCGTCGACGGGCTCGCAGTCCAGGACGAGGACGGCGTGCGCGAACTCCAGATCTGGGACCGAGGCCTGCAGCGTGGGCGCGGCGAGGGCCTGGTGGACGGCGAGCGGCAGCGCCCCGCCGGGCCGGCAGTCCAGCGAGGGGGAGTCGAGTGCCTCGCGCATGAGGCGGCCGAGCAGCAGCGCCTCCTCGCTGGTGGCGTCGCCGCCGGCGAGGGCGCCGGCGCGGCCGCGGGCCTTGTCGAGCGCCCCGGCGGCGACGTCGAGGGCGCGCTCCCACGAGGCCGGACGCAGTTCGCCGCCCTCGCGGACCAGCGGCGTCGTGACGCGCTCGTCCACGTGGATCGACTGGTAGGCGAAGCGGCCCTTGTCGCACAGCCACCCGTCGTCCACCTCGTCGTGGTCGCGCGCCAGGACGCGCAGGACGCGGTCGTCGCGGACGGTGAAGGTGACGTTGCACTGCGACGGGCACAGCGTGCAGATGGAGCCCGAGCCCTCGATGTCCCACGGTCGCGCGCGGAAGCGGTAGGCCTGCGAGGTGAGCGCGCCCACCGGGCACAGGTCGATGATGTTGCCGGTGAACGGCGCGACGTAGGGGTGGCCGTCGAACGTGGAGACGTGCGAGTGGGCGCCGCGCTCCTGCAGGACGAGGTGCGTCCCGCCCGCAAGCACGTCGCCGAGGC
>CAZEKK010000346.1:0-2994 GCA_964512905.1 uncultured Solirubrobacteraceae bacterium | reverse complement strand
CATCTAGTCGTCGTCGTCGCCGGTGCGCCGGATCACGATCTGGTCCTCGTCGACCGTGATCTCGACCGGCCGATGGCCGGCCCAGTGCTCGGCGTAGATCGGGTCGTCGGCGACGGCGGGGTCGAGCCACAGCCCGTAGCCCTCCTCGCCGTGGTCGAACGTGCCCTCCAGCGTGCGGGGGCCGGCCTTGCGGCGACGTCCGCCGCGCCGGCCGCGACGGCGGCGGCCGGCGGCTCCGCCGTCCTCGTCGTCGTCCTGCTCGGCGGCTGCGGCGGCCGCTTCGGCCTCGGCGCGGGCGGCCTCGGCTTCCTCGAGCTCAGCCGCGATGGCGGCGTCGTCCTCGGCTCGCAGGTCGATCTCCTCGCCGATCGCGACGCCGTTGCCGTCGCCGTCCTCGGCGGCCAGGTCGTTCTCGCGCTTGTAGGAGATGATCTGCTGGACGGTGACGTCGAGCTGGTGGGCGATCCATGCGTCCGTGCGGCCTTCTCGGGCCCACGCGCGGATCTGGTTGTGGTGGGGGCGGAGCGACTTTCGTGCCATCAACGGGCCGCAGCCTAGCGCACCGGCTGCGGGCGCCGGCGTCAGGCTCGGGGACCCGCCGAATCGGGCGGCCAGCCGTTCTGGACGCCGCTGTCCGCCCGCAGGTTCGCTCGCTATCCTGGGATGGCTGTGCCTCGCGGGCCGCTCACCAGGCCCGCACCTCCCGCCAAGCCCGCCGTCCCGGAAGGCGTCCCATGCTGGTACTCACCCGGAAGTCGAATCAGAGCATCATGATCGGTGACGACATCGAGGTGACGGTGCTGTCCGTGATGGGCGAGAAGGTGCGCCTCGGCATCCAAGCGCCGCGCGACATCCCGGTCTTCCGGACCGAGGTCTACCTCGAGATCCAGGAGGAGCGCGCCGCCGGCACGCGGGGCGACCGCGACCAGCCCAAGGACGAGGGCGTGCGCAAGCAGGTCGACGAGGCGCTGCGCCGCCTCGGCGAGCGCAAGCCCTGAGCGCCGCGCCCAGCCGGGCCGGCACGCGGGTTCGCCGCGCCGCCAGCGTCCGGCGTCAGCCGAGCAGGAGCGCGAGCGTCTTGAACATGACGATCGTGACGATGACGGCCGTCGCGATCATCGAGAAGATGAGCATCACGAAGCGGAAGGAGGACCGCTTGCGCTCGCGCGTGATCGATCGCTGGCGCGACCGGTGGCGCGTGGTCTGCTGAAGCCGCTCGCGCCGAGTCCGGTCGAGCGCGACCTCCTCGACGAACGCACGTTCGATCTCGCCGATGCTCTGGCGCATTCGCATGACCTCGAGCCTACCAGCGTGCGCCGGCGCATCGGCGTGCCAGGATGTCCCGTCATGGTGTCCCGGTTGCGCCGATCTGCCGCATTCGTCGCGCTTCTCGGCCTGCTGGCAGCGGCCCCAGCTGGCGCGTCGGCGCGCATCGCCGTCGACGTCTCGCCCGGCCCCGCGGCCAGAACGACGGTCTTCGAGGTGACCACGCTGGGGTCCTGCCGTGCCATCGGCGGACTCGATCTGTGCTTCACGGCGCGGCTGGAGGCCTACCGCGGGGCGCGGCGGCTCGTGGCTCGCAGCCTGCGCCGCCCCAGCGTGTACTCGGCGTACGTCACCACCGTGCGGTGGCCGTGCGCGGTCGTCGGGCGGGTGCGGTGGGCCGTGACGGTGACCGACACCGACGCCGGCAGGACGGCGCGGCGCGGCGGATGGCTTCGCGTCTCGCGCTGCCGGCGGTAGGCCGGCCCGTGGCGCGGGACCGCCCGCAGGGACGGCTCTTTCCCGGCTGAGCCACGTCACCCGCAGGCCGACCACAGGCCGGCTCCGCGCGCACGGGCGCGGCGCGCCAAGCGGGCGAACTCGCCGGCGTGGGCGACGTTGGGCGGGATCGTGAGCGTGGTCGCATAGCCGTCGCGGACGAGCGCCGCGTTGACGAACAGGCCGTCGTCGCTGCGGTACACGTACGCGAGCAGGCGGTCGTAGCGGTCACGGGTCTCGACGTCGAGTGTCAGGCGCACCGGCCGGCGGCCGACGAGGCGGGCGTTCGCCGCGGTCGCCGCCTTGCCGAAGCACTGGACCGGGGTGCCGGGCTTGCGTGTCTCGGGGGTGTCGATGCCGATGTAGCGGACCTTCTCGGTCCCGCCGCCGTCGATGCGAACGCGGATCGTGTCGCCGTCGGTGATCGCCACCACCGTGCCGCGGACGGTCGCGTTCGGGCGCTCCCAGGCATGTCGCTTCGGCCCGGGCGCAGTGGAGTCGAGGACGCGGTCGGCGCAGCCGCCGCCGGCCGCCGCCAGGGCGGCGAAGAGCGCGATCCAGGGGGCGGCGCGTCGCCACGACATCCTGGCGACGCTACCCAACGTTCGGACACCATGGGCGCCGGCGTGCAGGAAGCCCGCAGACCCGCGCGCCCCGCGCATCGAACGCGGGGCGCTCCGGCGGCGAGCGGCGCCCTACGCGGCGACGCCCGACCCGGCCTCGGCGGACGTGTAGACGTCGACGAAGCGCAGGTAGTTCGCGGCGATCTGGTCCGAGGCGGCGTCGCGCTGCAGCGAGCCGTCGAGGAAGCCCTTGAGGGCGTCCCACCAGATCGACCGGCCGATCGCGAACCCGACGAAGCCCTCGACCGGGGCGGCCTGGCGCAGCCAGTGATCGACCTTGTCGTCGTTGGCGCCGCGTCCGAGCAGGACACAGACGACGCCGTCGCGACCGCCGGCCCGGGTCTGGGCGGCGATGCGCTCGGCGTCCTCCTGGGCGTCCACGCCCTCGATCTTCCAGATGTCGGCCTCGATGCCGGCGTCCTGGACCTCGGCGATCGCGCGGCGCATCAGCTCGGGGCGCAGTTCGGCGTCGTAGCGGTCGGTGTCGCCCCCGACCGAGGCCAGCTGGTCCTCCTCGGCGGGCACGAGCAGCTCGAACAGGAACTTGCGGCCGTTGTCGTGCAGCCAGTCCGACAGCCGCTTGAGCCGCGCCGCTTGGCGCGCGTTCATC
>CAZEKK010000345.1:0-3002 GCA_964512905.1 uncultured Solirubrobacteraceae bacterium | reverse complement strand
CTCCTGCCGTTCGAGCTCGTGTTCTGGATCGGGTTCGCCCTGCCGGTGGGGCTGCTGCTCGGCGCGGCCCGCACCGCCGCGCTGCTCCACGACCGGCCGCGTGCTCGCTGAGCTGGACGCGTGCCGGGCGACGGCGCCGGCCAGCGCGCCGGCTCTGTGCGATAGGGCGTTCGCCCGATGCCGCGCCGCCAGCGGCGACACATACTCGCCTGGACCACGCGGCGCCCGTCACGGCGCCGAACGACGACAGGAGGAAGCCATGAGTGCAGCCGAGAACGCCGAACTCGTGCGGCGGGGCTACGCGGCCTTCAACGCCGGCGACATCGCCACGCTCACCGAGATCTTCGACGCGCGCTCGTCCTGGCACACGCCGGGGCAGAGCCCGATCGCGGGCGACTACGTGGGACGCGACGCAGCCTTCGCCCAGTTCGGCCGCTACGGCGGCGAGACGAACGGGACGTTCAGGGCCGAACTGTTCGAGGTGCTCGCGGACGACGAGGGCCACGCCGTGGGCCTTCACCGCAACACCGGCGAGCGCAACGGCAAGCAGCTGGACGTCACGTGCTGCATCGTGTTCAAGCTCGAGGACGGCCGCATGGTCGACGGGCGCGAGCACTTCTTCGACCTGCACGCCTGGGACGAGTTCTGGTCGTAGCCGTCACGCCGGGGATGCCGCGCACGGCAGTGCTCGGCATCCCCGACCGCTGCTCCTCCGGCGCGCCTGCCTGACGCACCGGTCCGGGCACCTGCCGCCGATCCCGATCGCGTCTACGATCGGCCGATGACGAGCGGCGGTCCTCCAACGAGCGCGTCGCCCACGGGGCTGCTGCGCGCCGCCGAGATCGTGGGCGCCATCTCGCTCGCGACGGACCTCGGGACCGGGCAGCCGCTGGAGCACGCGCTGCGCACCGCGATCCTCGCCGCCCGGTTGGGCGAGCTCACGGATGCCTCCCGGCAGGAGCTCTCCGACGCCTACTACGTCGCGCTGCTGCACTCCTTCGGCTGCACCTCGGACGCGACCGAGGCCACGGAGCTCTACGGCGACGACATCGCGCCGCGCGCCGCGTTCGCCCTCGTCGATGCCGGGAACCCCGAGGAGGTCGGCGCGTACCTCATCGGCCACGTCGGCCGGGGCCGCGAACCCGAGGTCCGCGACGCGATGGTCGCGCACGCGCTCGAGCATGGGCTGGCGCTCGCACAGGAGACGTTCGCGCTGCACTGCGAGGTCGCGCAGCGCTTCGCGGGCTGGCTGGGCCTCAGCGCCGGGACCCACGAGGCGCTGGCCTTCGTGTTCGAGCGCTGGGACGGCCACGGCTTCCCCGGGCTGGCGACCGGGGGCCAGATCACGCTGCCGGCGCGGCTGCTGCACATCGCGCGCGACATCTCGGTCTTCCTCTCCGCCTCGGGCGCCGACGCAGCGCGGGTCGTGATCGAGCGACGTGCGGGCGCGGCGTACGACCCGGTCCTCGCGGCGCTCGCCCTCGAGCACTTCGACGAGCTGCTCGCCGGCCTGGACGAGACGCGGATCTGGGATCAGGCGATCGGGGCCGAGCCGCCGCCCCTGCGGTGGATCGCGGGCGAGGAGATCGACGCGGCCTTCGGCGTGGTCGCGACGTTCACGAACCTGAAGTCACGCTGGCTGCGCGGCCATGCCGAGGGCGTGGCCGAGCTCGCCGAGGCCGCGGCCTGGCGCCTCGAGCTTCCGCCCGACGACGTCACGCGCGTGCGCCACGCCGCGCTGTCGCTGGACCTGGGACGCGTCGGCGTGTCGAACGCGATCTGGGAGAAGCCCGGCCCGCTCGGGCTCGGGGACTGGGAGCGCGTGCAGCTGCACCCGTACTTCACCGAGCGCGCCTTCGCCCACGCCGAGTCGCTCGCGCCGATCGGCGCGCTGGCCGGCGCCCACCACGAGCGGCTCGACGGCTCCGGCTACCACCGCCAGACCCGCGCGCCCGGGCTCGACCGCGCAGCGCGCGTCCTCGCCGCCGCCGACGCCTACCAGGCGATGCGCGAGCCGCGCCCTCATCGTCCCGCGCGTGAGGCGGCCGAGGCGCAGACCGAGCTGCAGCGCGAGGTAGAAGTGGGCCGCCTGTGCCCGGAGGCCGTCGATGCCGTGCTCGCCGCCGCCGGGCACCGCGTGGCGCAACGTCCCCGCGAGCTGCCGGGCGGCCTGACCGCCCGCGAGCTGGAGGTGCTGATGGCGCTGGTGGACGGGCTCTCCAACCAGGAGATCGGCGAGCGCCTGGGGATCTCCCCGAAGACGGCGGGACATCACGTCCAGCACATCTACGAGAAGGCCGGCGTCCGCACTCGCGCGGCGGCTGCGGTCTGGGCCTACCAGCATTCGCTGGTCCAGGCCGAGTGATTCGCCGGGAGCGATCTTGGAACCCTGGGAACGTCGTGCGTGAAGCGGTCGCGGTGCTACTGCGCTGCTGACCCAGTCTGAGCTTGCTGCTGGACCGCGGCGATGGCGGTGTCGAGGGTCGGGTAGAAGTGCCGGACGTCGAGCGTCTCGAGCAGTCCGTAGCTCTTGACCAGATCCTGGAGCCGGTCGCGCAGTTCGGCGAACGCGAGGTGCACGCCGGCGGCGTTGAGCTCGGTGTCGAGCTGCCGGAGCATCGCCGCGGCGGTGACGTCGACGTCGGTGATCGCCTCGCACTGCACGACGACGAAGCGCGGCCGGCGGTCGCGGGCGAGGTCGCGCACCTGCTTGCGGAAGATGCCGGCATTGGCGAAGAACAGCGGCGCCTCCCAGCGGTAGACGACGATGCCGGGGATCTGCCGGGCGGAGGGGAACCGGTCGACGCTGTGCCAGCCCTCGACGTCGTCGGTCATGCCGAGGATCTCGCCGTGCGGCCACCAGTTGCGGCGGAAGAACAGGAGGATCGCCAGGGCGACCGCCACGACGATGCCCTGCAGGACGCCCAGGAAGATGACGCCTGCGCTCGCGACCAGGGAGATGACCACGGCGCTGCGGCGCACGTTCCAGACCCCGGCCAGCA
>CAZEKK010000344.1:0-3021 GCA_964512905.1 uncultured Solirubrobacteraceae bacterium | reverse complement strand
AGCGTCACGCCGCCGGGCGGTCCGAGCGCCAGCACTCGACCCCGCCGGCGACGCCCGGCAGGACGCCGATGGAGCGGGCCGGCAGCGCCGCGTCGACAGCCAGCGCCGACCAGCAGGCGGCGGCAGGGCCGGGACCGGCAGGGTCCGAAGGCCGTTCCCTGCCGGGACCGGCCCTGCCGGCGCCGGCTGACCACCGGCGCGCAGGCGAACGGACGGCGGCGCCGGCACGACGCCGCGCTCAGCGCCGGTACTCCGGGTTCGGATGCTCGGGGTCGGCGAGATCCCAATCGGTGGCGGCGTTGCCGTGGGCCGGGATGCCGCCGGCGTCCTTGAGCATCCGCGCCAGGTGCAGGACGTTCCAGGTCATGAACACGGTGTTGCGGGTCGTCCAGGCGTTGCGCTCGCCCCCGGCCTCCGGGTCCAGGTAGGACGGCCCGGGGCCGGCCTCGCCGTTCCAGTAGGAGTCCGACTGCGGCGGGATCGTGAGGCCGATGTGCTGCAGGGCGTAGAGGACCTGGGCGCTGACGTGCTTGCCGCCGTCCTCGTTGCCCGTCGTGATGCTCGCCCCCACCTTCCCGTAGTACGACCACTGCCCGGCAGCGTTCGTCTCGCCCGAGTACGCGTAGAGCCGCTCGATGATCTTCCGCGTCATCGAGCTCTGGTCGCCGAGCCAGATCGGGCCGGCCAGCAGGATGATGTCCGCGGGCTCGACCAGGTCGCGGTAGATGGCCGGGAAGTCGTCGGCGTCGTAGCCGTGCTCGCGCATGTCCGGCCAGACGCCGGGCGGGATCTCGTGATCGACGGTGCGGACCTCGTCGACGCGGACGCCGAGGCCGCCGAGGATCCCCTTGGGGATGGCCAGCAGGCCGTCGGTGTGGCTGCGCTCGGGCGAGCGCTTGAGCGTGCCGTTGAAGATCACGGCGCGCAGATCGCCGTAGCTGGCCGGCGCCTCGGCGCTCAGGCGGTCGATGAACGACTGGATGTCGGGCGGGATGGGCATGGTCGTTCCGTCGCGGCTGCCGGACAGACGTTTCACCCCGGCGGCGCCGCGGAGCGATAGAACCACCGCCATGCGCCTCTACCCCCAGCTTCCGGGAGCCCGCTCCCGCACCATCGCCGCCGACCTCGTCGTGGTCGCGCTGCTCGTCGTCTTCGCGTGGGCCGGCATGAAGGTCCACGACACCGTGATCGAACTGAACGCGCTGTCGCGCGGCGTGACCGAGGCGGGCACCGCCGTGAACAGCACGTTCGGGAAGGTCGCCGACGCAGTGGACGACGTCCCGCTCGTGGGCGGGCCCCTCGGCGACGGCCTGCGCGCCGGCAGCGGGGTCACCGCCGGCAACGTGGCCAAGGCCGGCGCCGCCGGCGGCCGCGCGGTGGACCGCACCGCGAACGCCCTCGGCTGGGCGACCTTCGCGCTCCCGGCGCTCGTGCTGCTCGCGGTCTTCCTCCCGTTCCGGGTGATCCAGGTGCGGCGCCTCACGCGCGCCCACCGGATGCTCGGCACCGCCCCGCCGACGGGCGAGCGCGAGCGCCTGCTGGCGATGCGCGCGGCGTTCGGGCTGCCGTGGGCGGCCCTGGCCGGGCACACGCGAGACCCGATCGGCGACCTCGAGTCAGGACGCTACGAACCGCTCGTCGCCGCGCTCTACGCCGACGCCGGCCTGCGGCCGCCTGCCGGCGGCTGACGGCGGCGCGCGCCGCAGGTGTCGCGAGCGTGACACGCGGGACGCCGCCACGGCGTCAGCGCTGGGGCGCGGGCGCTCATACGGTGGGCAATCCCTCCCAACCCGAACCAGGAACGGTCATGCCCAAGCGCCTCATCACCTATCTCGCGCGTCATCATCTCGCCCTCATCGCCCTCGTCATGGCGACCGCCGGCACCTCGTACGCCGCCGCGAGCCTCCCGCACGCGAGCGTTGGCGCCCCGCAGCTCAAGCGCAGCGCCGTCACGCACGCGAAGGTCGCCGCCAACGCTGTCACGTCGGCCAACGTCCGCGACCGCTCGCTGCTCGCCAGGGATTTCCGGCGCGGCCAGCTCCCGGCAGGCCCGGCAGGCCCGGTCGGGCCGCAGGGCTCGCAGGGGCTGCAGGGCGAGCGCGGCCTCGCCGGCGCGCCCGGCATCTCGGGCTACCAGCGCATCGAGACGATCCACAACGTCAAGCCCGGCGACACGTTCATCGTCACCTCGGCCGAGTGCCCCAACGGCAAGAAGCTCCTCGGCGGCGGCTACGCGGTCCAGGACTCCAAGTTCCACGTCACCTACTCGCTCCCGCAAAGCAACGACGTGGTGGGCCTGACGGCCACCGTCCTGCCGGGGCAGACGATCACCCAGGCCTCCCAGGCCTTCGTCGTCGCGATCTGCGCGAACGTCGCGTGAGAGACGCCCCGGCTCGGAGTGCCGCACGGCGCCCACGCCTCCCAGCCCGGGGGCGTGCGCGAAGCGTCACGCCCCCGGGCGGTCCGAGCGCCAGCACTCGACCCCGCCGGCGACGCCCGGCAGGACGCCGATGGAGCGGGCCGGCAGCGCCGCGTCGACAGCCAGCGCCGACCAGCAGGCGGCGGCAGGGCCGGGACCGGCAGGGTCCGAAGGCCGTTCCCTGCCGGGACCGGCCCTGCCGGCGCCGGCGGACCACCGGCGCGCAAGCGGCGCCGCCCCGCCGCCCCGGCGCACCGACGCTGCGGGGCTCAAGTCCCGCGCCACTCGTGCCGATGCCAGGGCCGACTAGCGCGACTGCGCAGACAAGGGCCTTCGAGCCTCCTCCTCACCACCACACGCGACGCCCCCGCGCCTCCCTCCCGGCCGGGGGCGTTCGCGGTTTCGGGCCCGGGGCGCCGGCGGGCCGTCAGGCCGTCAGGCCGTCGCCAGCGGTCCGAGCCGGACGGGCAGCGTGCGCAGCTGGTTGACGAAGCCCGACACGACCCACTCGGGCTTGCCGTGAAGCGTCATCGCCGGGTAGCGCCGCAGGGTCTCCTCGAACAGGATCCGCAGCTCCAGGCGCGCCAGCGCGGTCCCCAGGC
>CAZEKK010000343.1:0-3035 GCA_964512905.1 uncultured Solirubrobacteraceae bacterium | reverse complement strand
CGCGCCGCGGATCTCGACGATTCAGATCGACCCCGACAAGATCGGGCTGCTGATCGGCAAGGGCGGGGAGACGATCCGGGCGCTTTGCGAGGAGTTCGAGTCCCAGATCGACGTCAACGACGAGGGCCAGGTTCTGATCTACGCCCAGAACGGCGAGCTCGGCGACGCGCTGGTCGACCGCATCCGCTCGATGACCAAGGAGGTCGAGGTCGGCGACGCCTTCACCGGCAAGGTCGTCAAGACCACCGCCTTCGGCGCCTTCGTCGAGCTGGCGAAGGGGACCGACGGCCTCCTGCACATCTCGAACATCTCGCCCGGCCAGCGCGTCAACACCGTCGAGGAGGTCCTCGAGAAGGGCGACGAGGTCGACGTCCGCGTGGTCGAGGTCGACCGCGAGCGCGGTCGCATCGGCCTGCGCCTCGCCGACGACCCCGAGATCGAGGGCAAGTCCGTCGAGGAACTCGCGGCGGTGGCCGCGGCCGAGCGCGATCGCGGGCGCCCCAGCGGCGGCGGCGGCCGCGACCGCGACCGCGGGCCACGCGGCGGCCGGGATCGGGACCGCGACCGCGGCGGGCGCGACAGCCGCGTGCGCAACCGCGACCGCGGCTAGCCCGGGGGCGTGGCCGACTCAGCGCACACGCTCACCCGCCTGGACTCGGGCGTGCGGATCGTCACGGAGGCAATGCCCTCCGTGCGGTCCGCGGCGCTCGGGTTCTTCATCGGGACCGGGTCGCGCGCCGAGGCGATCGACGAGGCGGGGCTCTCCCACCTCCTCGAGCACCTGATCTTCCGCGGCACCGACCGCTACACGTCCCTGGAGATCGACCAGATCTTCGACGGCATGGGGGCAGAGCTGAATGCCGGCACCGGCAAGGAGAGCACCTCGGTCTACGCCCGGGTACTCGATCGCCACATCCCGCAGGCGTTCGAGGTGATGGCCGACATGGTGTGGCGGCCGGCGTTCCAGGACGCCGACGCGGAGCGCCAGGTCGTGCTCGAGGAGATCGCCATGTACGAGGACGATCCCCAGGACAAGGTGTTCGACGTGCTCGGCGCCGCGGTCTTCGGCGACGACGCGCTCGGCCGGCCCATCATCGGCCGCGCCGAGGTCATCGCCGGCACGCCGGTCGAGCGCATCGCCGGCTTCCACGGCGGTCGCTACGTGCCGGCCAACGTCGTCGTCGCCGCGGCCGGGTCGATCGACCACGACGCGATCGTCGCGCTCGTCCAGCGGACGCTCGGGGGCCGCGACGGCGGCGCGGCGGCGGCCGAGCCCGCGGTGCCGCCGTCGCGGCCCCCGGAGCTGTGCTTCGAGCGCAAGGAGACCGAGCAGTACCACGTGTGCCTCGGCGGGCCCGGCCTGGCGCGCGACGACGAGCGTCGGTACGCCCTGCGCGTGCTCGACGCGATCCTGGGCGGCACCGGGAGCTCGCGGCTCTTCCAGGAGGTGCGCGAGCGCCGCGGCCTGGCCTACGCCGTGCACTCCTTCACCAGCCAGTACCACGGGACGGGGCAGGTCGGCCTCTACGTGGGGACGCGGGGCGAGCAGGTGCAGACGGCGCTGCAGGTCATCGGCGACGAGCTGCGCCGCTTCCAGGAGGCGCCGGCGACGCCGGAGGAGCTCGATCGCGCCCGGGAGAACCTCAAGGGCCGGGTCGTCCTGTCGCTCGAGTCGACCGGGACGCGCATGCACCGCCTCGGCTCGAGCGTCCTCGCGGGCCTGCCGGTGCCGAGCCTGGACGAGCTGATCGAGCGGATCGACGCCGTCACGCTCGCCGAGGTCGAGGGCCTCGCCGCCGAGCTGTTCGCGCCCGAGCGGCTGTCGGCGGCGGGGATCGGACCCGACGAGGCGCTCTTCCGCGGCGCGGTCGCGCCGGTGAGCCCGGAGCTCGCGGCCGCATGATCCGCGTCGCCGTCGCCGGCGCCGCCGGGAAGATGGGCGCCACGACCTGCGCGGCCGTGGAGGCGGCCGACGACCTCGTCCTGACCGGCCGGGCCGATCCCGCGCTGGGCGTCGCGCTGGCGGACGTGCTCGCCGACGCCGATGTCGTCGTCGACTTCACCCGTCCGGACACGGCGCTGGAGAATGCGCGTGCCTGCGTGTCCGCAGGCGTGCACGTCGTGATCGGGACGACCGGGTTCGACCTGGAACCCCTGCGCGGTGCCCGCGGCGCGAACGTGTTCGTGGCGCCGAACTTCGCGATCGGCGCGGTGCTGATGATGCGTTTCGCCGCTGAAGCCGCCCGCCACATGGCCGCCGCCGAAATCGTCGAGGCGCACCATCCGGCCAAGCTCGACGCGCCGAGCGGGACCGCGGCGCGGACGGCGGCCTTGATCGCGCAGGCGACCGGCGGGCCGCCGCCGCCGATCCACTCGATCCGCCTGCCCGGGCTCGTCGCCGACCAGGACGTCATCTTCGGCGACGTCGCCCAGACGCTCACGATCTCCCACCGGACGACCGGCCGCGAGTCGTTCATGCCGGGCGTGCTGCTCGCCGTCCGCCGCGTCGGCGGCCTCGAGGCATCCCCGGTCGTGGGCCTCGAGCACCTTCTCGGCGTCTGAGCGGGAGCGGCGCGGCCCCGCCGGCGGGCCGACGGCGTCGGCCAGGCTTGCGCGCAGTCGCGCCGCGCGATTGACTGACGGACAGCGACCGTTCACGACCGTCAAAGGAGCATCCATGGGGTTCATGGACAAGGCCAAGAAGCTGGCCGAGCAGGGCAAGCAGATGGCCGAGCAGGCCCAGCAGAAGCTCGACGAGCAGCAGACGAAGTTCAACCAGGGTCAGTCCGGCGGCGGCGGCGCGCCGCCGGCCGTCGAGTACGACAAGCACGGCCGGCCGGTGACGCCGGCGGCGGCGGCGCCCGCGCCGACCGCTCCGAGTCCGCCGACGCCCCCGGTGCCGCCAGCGCCCGAGGCCGCGGCGCCCGCGGCTCCGGCACCCGCGGCTCCGGCGGCACCGGGCGCGGCTCCGGCGGTGCCGCCGGCGCCCGAGGCCGCGGCGCCCGCGGCTCCGGCGGCCCCGCCCGCGGCTCCGG
>CAZEKK010000342.1:0-3043 GCA_964512905.1 uncultured Solirubrobacteraceae bacterium | reverse complement strand
CTCTTCTTCGCGACGTCTGCCGGCATCGGGATCGCCGTCGCGATCGGCCTGATCGTCGTGACCCTCGTCGTCGGCTACGTGCGCCGGATGTTCACGCGCTACGCCATCACCGACCGGCGGCTGCGCATCCAGCGGGGCATCATCTCCCGCAGCGTCCAGGAGACGAAGCTCGACCGGGTGCAGAACGTCAACTACCGCCAGGGCGCGATCGACCGCCTGCTGCGCGTCGGCAACGTGGACTTCGACACCGCCGGCACCGACGACTCGAATTTCGTCTTCGAGTGGGTCAACGACCCCAAGCGCGTGGTGGACGCGGTCGACAAGGCCCACGCCGAGGCTGCCGTCGAGGCCGCCCGCCTGGCGCAGCCTCCGCCCGGTCCGGGCGGCGGGCTCTAGCACGCGCCGGCACGCCCGTGCCCCTCGTCACCGACCTCGACCTCCCCGATCTCGACCTCGTCGATCCGCACCTGCGCGGCGACCGCTGGCACGCGGCGATGCAGCGGCTCATCGACGGCGGGCACTGGCTCGCGCGCTCGCCGCTGGCGACGGTGGTGCTCGATCGCGAGGCCGGCGAGTTCTTCCTGCGCACGAAGGCGGCGATCTTCCCTGGGCTGACGATCGCGGAGATCTTCGAGATCGACGAGCCGGCCCTGCGGACCGAGATCGAGCGCAACATCATCAACATCAACGGCGACGACCACCGCCGCCTGCGCGCCCTCGTCAACCCGGCCCTGTCGCCGCGCGCGGCCAACCGCTACCGCCCGGCAATGCGCGGCTTCCTCGAGGACCTGTGGGCGGGCGTCGCGGGGCAGGGGGGCTGCGAGTTCGTCGACGCGATCGCCAAGCCCTACCCGTCCCGGACGATCGCCACCGTGATGGGCGCGCCGCTGGACGACGCGGGCCGCCTGCACGACTGGTCGCAGTGGATCCAGCGGCAGTTCGACCCGATTGCGCTCTCGGACCCCGCGCAGCGTGCGACGATCGAGTCCAAGGTCGGCGAGTTCTACGCCTGGGTGCGCCCGCTGATCGCCCGCCGGCGCGAGACGCCCGCCGACGACCTCATCTCGGCGCTGATCACCGCGGAGGAGTCCGGCGACCGCCTCTCGGACGTCGAGCTTGAGAACCTCGTGCTCAACATCCTGGTCGGCGGCGTGGACACGACGCAGAGCCAGCTCGCCCAGGCGATCCGCCTGCTCGCGCAGCGCCCCGACCAGTGGGCCGTGCTGCACGCCGACCCCGACGGCGTCGCGCCCGCCGCCGCCGAGGAGGCGCTGCGCTACGAGCCGATCACGCCCTTCACGGCGCGGATCATGGTCCAGGACGTCGAGCACCGGGGGGTGACCTTCCCCAAGGACACCGTCGTGATGGTCTGCTCCTACAGCGCCAACCGCGACCCGGCCGCCTTCCCGAACCCGGACGACTTCGACATCGCCGCCCAGCGCGGCTCGGGGCGGATGCTCACCTTCGGGGCCGGGATCCACTACTGCGTCGGCGCGAACCTCGCACGGGCGGAGCTTCAGGAGGCGCTGGCGTTCCTGGGGCGGCGGATCGAGCGGCTCGCGCTCGCCGACGAGCCGGACCTGCAGAGCGTGAGCGGCATCTACGGCGTGGATGCGCTGCCGATCACGTTCCGCCCCGCCGGCTAACTCCTGCAGCGCAGGTTGGCGGCCACGGCAGCGCCCAACTCGTCAGAATGGCCGCTTCGCACACGCCGGAGGGATTCCAAGATGTCCGTGACCGCACCCGTCCAGATCGATGGCGAGCGCATCGCCGAGCTGACCGAGCGCGAGGAGCGCCGCCTCGACGAGCGCACGCCGGCCTCGAAGACGATGTACGAGCGCGCGCGCCAGTCCTTGGCCGGCGGCGTGGCGTCGTCCTACCAGCTTCGCGATCCGTGGCCGATCTACCTCGAGCGCGGCGAGGGGCCGCGGGTCTGGGACGTCGACGGGACCGAGTACTACGACTTCCACAACGGCTTCGGATCGATGGTCCAGGGCCACGCCCATCCGGCCATCGGGCGCGCGATCTCCGAGCGCTATGCGAAGGGCACCCACTTCGCCGCGCCGACCGAGGACGGCGTCGCCGTCGCCGAGGAGCTGCAGCGCCGCTGGGGCCTGCCGAAGTGGCGCTACACGAACTCCGGGTCGGAGTCGACGATGGACGCAATCCGCATCGCCCGTGCCATCGCAGGCCGCGACACGGTGATGAAGATCTTCGGCTCCTACCACGGCCACCACGACACGGTCATGGTCAGCATCGGCGTCGAGTACGACAAGATCGGCGATCCGGACAACCTCGCCTCGCTGCCGTACGGCGGCGGCATCCCGCAGGCGACGGTCGACCTCGTCGTCGCCGTGCCGTTCAACGATGCCGACGCGATGGAGCGCCGCATCGAGCGCCTGAAGGCCGAGGACCGCCTGCCCGCCTGCGTGATCATGGAGGCGGCGATGATGAACCTCGGGGTCGTGCTCCCGGAGCCCGGTTACCTCGAGGCGGTCCGCGAGATCACCCGCAGGCACGGCATCGTGCTCATCTTCGACGAGGTCAAGACCGGCGTGACGATCGCCGCCGGCGGCGCGGTCGAGAAGTGGGGCGTGGAGCCCGACATGGTCACGCTGGCCAAGGCCCTCGGGGGCGGCATGCCGATCGGCGCGATCGGCGGCACCGAGGAGGCGATGCGCGTCGTCGAGGACGGCACCGTCTACCAGGTCGGCACGTACAACGGGAACCCGCTCGGCATGGCCGCGGCGCGGGCCAACCTCCTCGAGGTCCTGACGCCCGAGGCCTACGCCCACCTCGACCGACTCAACGACCGCATCCTCGCCGGCTGCCAGTCGGTGATCGAGGAGTTCAACCTGCCCGGCTACACCGTCGGCGTCGGGTCGAAGGGCTGCGTCACGTTCTCGCCGGAGAAGATCGTCGACTACGCGACCTTCAAGGCCAACCAGAACGGCCCGCTGTGCGATCTCGCCTGGCTCTACAACATGAACCGCGGGATCTACATGACCCCCGGCCGCGAGGAGGAGTGGACGCTGTCGGTGAC
>CAZEKK010000341.1:0-3046 GCA_964512905.1 uncultured Solirubrobacteraceae bacterium | reverse complement strand
ATCATGGACGCCACGACGGTCGGCCTGGAGGCCAACTCCATCGTGCTCGGCAAGCACTCCGGCCGCCACGCGCTGCAGCAGGCGCTGGAGGACCTCGGCATCCACGTCTCGGGGCAGGCGCTCAACCAGGCGTTCAAGCGCTTCAAGGAGATCGCGGACAAGAAGAAGCAGGTGACCGCGATGGATCTCGAGGCGCTCGTCACCGACGAGCTGCGCGACGAACTCGCCGCCTACACCCTGGAGTGGTTCGACGTCGAGGCGTCCTCGCGCCGGCCGCCGCACGCCACCGTCGGCGTGCGCACCCCCGCCGGCGACGAGGTGTCGGGCTCCTTCACCGGCGATGGCCCCGTCGACGCCGTCTTCCACGCGATCAACGTCGCCACAGGAGTGGATGTCAAGCTGCGGGAGTTCCGGGTCGACGCGGTCACCAGCGGCCAGGACGCGCTCGGCGAGGTGTCCGTCGTCCTCGAGCTCGGCGGTGTCGCGGCCGCCGGCCAGGGGGTGTCGACCGACATCATCGAGGCCGCGGGCCGCGCCTACGTCCGTGCGCTCTCGAACGCCGAGCGCCGGGCCGCGGCCGCCGACGGCGGCGCCGGCGAGGCCGAGGCGGTCGCCGTGCGCGCCCCGTAGCCGCGACCGGGGCGGCGCGTGTGCCGGGGGCGGCGGCGAGGCGCCCGTGATTGGCGCGCCGGGCGCGAGGGATCGGGTACGGTTGCGGCCGCTTCGCACGAACGCCGCCGTTCCACCACCTGGAGAGATCGCCTGTGAGCCGCATGAGAGCCGCTGCCGTCCTTGGCATCACGTCCGCTGCCGTCGCCCTGGCGGCGGCCACTCCCGCGATGGCCGGATCCCCCGGCGGCCCCCTCGGCATCTCGTGCGTGCCGTCCGGCGGCGCCCGGTTCTGCGAGGGCCAGGTGCCGACGACGCCCGCCCAAGTCGGCGGGCCCGGCGACACGCGCGTGCGGGTCAACGGCGTGCCGCTCGACGTGAACCTCGCCCTGCCGGCGACGGCGTCGGAGCAGCTTCCGCTCGTGGTCCTGCTCCACGGCTGGAGCGGGAAGAAGTCCGACGCAGCCGAGATGACCGCATGGGCGCGGCGGGGGTATGCGGTCCTCAGCCCGACGGCGCGCGGCTGGTACGGCTCCTGCGGCAAGCCCACGCCGACGACGAACATGCTGACGATCGACCCCGCCGGCTGCGCGAAGGGCTACACGCACCTCGCCGACGCCCGCTACGAGGTCAAGGACGTCCAGGATCTGGTCGGCCTGCTCGTCGACGCGGGAACGGTCAACCCGGCGAAGATCGGCTTCACCGGCGGCTCGTACGGCGGCGGGATGTCGGTCGTGCTCGCGGTCCTCGGGCAGCAGACGATGCGCCGCGACGGCAAGCTCCAGCAGTGGTTCAGCCCCGGCGGCACGCCGATCCAGCCGGCCGCGGCGGCTCCGTACATCCCGTGGACCAACCTCGCGTACTCGCTCGTCCCCAACGGCGCGACGCTCGACTACGCCAACCGCCCGCTGACCGCCGACATCTCCCCGGTCGGGATCCAGAAGCGCAGCTACGTCAACGGCCTCTACGCCACGACGGGTCCGGGTGCCAACCTCGCCCCGCCGGGCACCGACCCGACGGCCGACCTGACGCGCTGGAACGACCTGACGAACCGGGGCGAGCCCTACGGCAGCGCGGCCCGGGCAGCCACGCGCGAGCTGGCAACCTTCCACTCGGGCATGGGCGTGCTGGAGCGGGTGATCAAGGCCGGACCGCCGCCCGGGATGAACTCGGCGCCCCCGATCCCGACGCTGATCATCAACGGCTGGACCGACGACCTCTTCCCGGCCGACGAGGCCCTCCGCTGGGCCAACCGGATGCGCCAGAGGTTCCCGAAGGTTCCGGTGAAGATGATGTTCCTCGACACCGGACACATGCGCGGGCAGAACAAGGCCGCTGACACGGCGCGCTGGCAGGGCGCCGTGCGGGCGTGGTTCGACCACTACGTCAAGGGCGGGGCGCCCAAGCCGGCTGCGAACGTCACGGCGCTGACGCAGACCTGCCCGAAGACCGCGCCGTCCGGCGGGCCGTTCGTCGCTTCGACCTGGGCGGGCCTGCACCCCGGCGAAGTCCGGTTCCGTGCCGCCCCGGCCCAGACGGTGCGCTCCACGGCGAGCGCTGCGGCCAAGGCTGTCAGCAAGGCTGTCGATCCGATCATCGGGCAGGGCGCCTGCGCAACCACGCCGAGCGCCACCCTCTCCGGCGTGGCGACCTATCGCCAGGCGGTCGGACGACGGGCGTTCACGCTCCTGGGCTCGCCGACGGTGATCGCCCAGATCGCGATCACCGGGAAGTACCCCGCGGTCGCGGCACGGCTCTGGGACGTCGCCGGCGCCAAGCAGACGCTGGTGGCGCGCGCCCTGTACCGCCCGTCCGGAAGCGGCTCGATCGTGTTCCAGCTCCACGCCAACGGCTGGCGCTTCAATCCCGGCCACACGGTGAAGCTCGAGCTGCTCGGGCAGGACGCGCCGTACGGGCGCCCCTCGAACGGCACGTTCTCGATTCGCGTGCGCAGCCTCGACCTGCGCCTGCCCGTGCGTGAGCGTGCGGGCGCCGCGGGCGGCAGGGTCACGCGGCCGGCGCCGCCGGTCCTGCCGCGGGGCGCGGTGCTGGCTAGGTAGAACGGCTCGGCCGGGTCGCCTGCTCTGCCGCGTCGCGCGGGCGTGGCGTCCGGGGTCGGGCGGGGTGGCGAGGGGGCTGGGCTTCGGAGCGGCGGGTGGCCGGGGGTGGCGGTCCGCCGGCCGCGCCTGCGTGGTCGGGCGGGGAGGCGAGGGGGTTGGGGTAGGCGGTCCGCCAGCCGCGCCTGCCGAGTCGGGCGAGGCGTCGAGGGGGGCGTCGGGTGGTCGCCGGGTTCGGGCGGTCGGCGCCGGGCGAGCCGGGGCGCGGCAAGGCCCGGCGCGGCCCGGAGCGTCATGCACAACGCCACATTGGGTGCGCTCGCCGTCAGCCGCGTGCACTTCTGCACGCTATGCATGCACGCGCGCACCCGCGTTCGCGA
>CAZEKK010000340.1:0-3050 GCA_964512905.1 uncultured Solirubrobacteraceae bacterium | reverse complement strand
ACCCCCGACCTCCTGGGTGCGATCCAGGCGCTCTCCCAACTGAGCTATAGCCCCGTGGGCGGCGGGTGCCGCGGGCCACGATCGTACCGGCTGAGCGACGAGTGGGCGCTCCCGCAAGGACGCGAGCAACCACTGGACGGCACGCCGCCCGTCGGGCGCGTTAGGCTTCCGAGGTCGATGGGGATTCTCGAGGACGCGATCCGCGAGCACTTGGAGCTCAAGCGCAAGCACGGCGCCGATCCGACCGAGGTGGCCAAGCAGGAGCGCGAGGCGCTGAGCCCGGCCACGCGCGAGGCGACGGCCGCGGTCGAGACGGTCGAGCCGGGCGCTGCGGCCGAGGCCGGTCTGGCCGAGGCCGGCTTCGCCGATCCGGCGCTGGCGCCCGGCGAACCCGGCGTGCCGGAGCTGACCGGCCCGCCGGCGGGAGGGCTCTTCGACTTCGAGTCAGACGGTCCGGTCGAGCCGGAGCCCCCCGCCCCGGGCGAGGAGCTGTTCACGGACACCGCCGCCGAGCACGACCTCGAGTCCGGCGGCGCCGCGTACCAGGGGGATGCCCCGGCGGCGGCGTTCGAGCCGCCGCCCGCGCCGGCCGCCGCCGCTGCTCCGCCGCCTCCGCAGGCGGCCCCGCCCCCGGCCCCGGAGCCCCCCGCCCCGCCCGCCGAGGAGCCGGCCGCCGCGCCCGGCGAGACGGCGGCCTTCGACGCCGACGAGCTGTTCGAGGCCGAGGACTCGGCTGCCGAGCCCGACGCCCCCGCGCCGCCGGCAGGCAGCGATCCGCCGACCGGCGACAACGACGTCCTCGAGCAGACGCCGGACTTCCTCGAGGAGACGCCGGATCACGACCGCCTGTGGTTCGAGCAGAAGCCTCCCCGGGACTTCGACTTCTGACGGCGGCGCTGGCGGGCTGACCCCGCGCCCCAGCCCCGCAGCATGCCGAGCCTCCCCTACACGCTCGTCGACGTCTTCACCGACGCGCCGCTGACCGGCAATCCGCTCGCGGTCGTCCACGACGCCGACGGCCTCGACGACGCGACGATGCTGCGGTTCGCCCGCGAGACCCGCCTGTCCGAGACGACCTTCGTCCAGCGGCCCACCCGCGACGGGGCGGCCTACCGGAACCGCATCTGGGACATGGAGGAGGAGCTTCCGTTCGCCGGGCACCCCTCGCTCGGCACGGCCGTGGCCGTCGCCCGCCGCCGGGGCGAGGCCCGCGCCGAGTACGTCCAGGAGACGATCGCCGGGCTGCAGCCGATCACGGTGGCCATCGACGGCGAGGCCGCCCAAGCGTCGATGCTCCAGGAGCCGGCGGTCTTCGGGGCCGAGATCGACCCGGTCGCCGCCCTCGGGGCGGTCGGACTGCCCGGCGACGCCATCGATCCGGACCTGCCCGCGCAGTTCGTCGCCACCGGCGTCGCGCAGCTGATCGCGCCGGTGGGGGATCCGGGGGCGCTCGGCGCGGCCACGCCCGACTGGCCGGCCCTGCGGGCGCTCCTGAGCCCCGCGCGTGCGCTCGTCCTCTACCTGGTCTGGGCCGACCCCGATGCCGGGGTGGCCCGGGCGCGCGCGTTCCCCTACACCGCTGCGATGGGCGAGGACCCCGCGACGGGATCGGCCGCCGGCCCGCTCGGAGCCTACGTTGCGAAGCGCGCCGGCTGCCCGGGGCTCGAGATCGCCCAGGGCGTCGAGATGGGCCGGCCGAGCACGCTGCGGGTCGCCGTCGACCCGGCGGATCCGGACCTGCGGCCCCGGGTCAGCGGCGACGCCGTCGTCGTGATCGAGGGCGACCTGCGGCTGTAGGCCAGCCGCGCTGGACGCCTGTACGAGCTCCGCGCGCCCGGCCTTGCGGGGCGACCGCGCCGCGCCGAACACCCTGCCAGGCCGGCCCCCGAACGGACCGGCCCGACAACCAGAAGCTTGCCTCGGAGGGCAAGGACGCACCGGGAGCGCCCGTTTCGGCGGGCGCTCCCGTGTGGTTCCGGCGACCGGCGGCGCCGCCGCCGGTCAGAGGTACCCGCGCGTGCGGACGGCCTCGACGACCCGCTCGATTCCCATCTCGTACGCGCCGAGCCGGAGCGGGATCCCCTCGGCCTTGCACCGGCCCGCGAGGTCGCGGTAGGCGCGCCGCAGAATCGTCCCGAGCCGGTCATTGACCTCGCGCTCGTCCCAGCGGAAGTGCTGGAGGTTCTGCACCCACTCGAAGTAGGAGACGACGACGCCGCCGGCGTTCGCGAGGACGTCTGGGATCACCGTGATGCCGGCGTCGGAAAGGATCTCGTCCGCCACGGGGGTCGTCGGCGCGTTGGCGCCCTCGACGATCAGCCGGCAGTCGATCCGCTCGGCGTTGCCGCCGTGGATCATCCCGCCCAGGGCCGCCGGGATCAGCACGTCGCACGGCACCGAAAGCAGTTCCGGTCCGGGGATCGGCTCCGCGCCGGGGAACTCCGCCAGCGCGCCGCCGTCGGCGCGGTGGGCCGCGAGCGCCGCGGGGTCGATCCCGCCGTCGTGGCGGATCGCGCCGCTGGAGTCCGAGACCGCCACCATGCGCGCACCGAGCTGGTGCATGGTGCGGGCCGCCCACGACCCGACGTTCCCGAAACCCTGGACGGCGAACGTCGTCTCGGGCGGCGTGAGGCCGAGCGCCGGCGCGGCCTCCCGGAAGAGGTAGACGAGGCCGCGGCCGGTGGCCGCCTCGCGCCCGGGCGACCCTTCGAGCGTGATCGGCTTGCCGGTCACGATTGCCGGCGTGTAGCCGTGGGCACGCCCGTACTCGTCCATCATCCAGGCCATCACCTGGGCGTTCGTGCCGAGGTCGGGCGCCATGATGTCCCGGCCGGGGCCGAGGACCTTGTCGAGCTTGGAGACGAAGGAGCGCGTCAGGGCCTGCAGGGCGGCCGGGTCCAGCCGGCGCGGGTCGCAGTCGACCCCGCCCTTGGCGCCGCCGAACGGCACGTTGACCAGGGCGGTCTTCCACGACATCAGCGCAGCGAGCGCGCGCACCTCGTCGAGGTCGACGTCGGGGTGGAAGCGCACGCCGCCCTTGTAGGGGCCCC
>CAZEKK010000339.1:0-3080 GCA_964512905.1 uncultured Solirubrobacteraceae bacterium | reverse complement strand
GAGGAACTCGTCGGCGGTCATGCACTGGGCGAGCGGCATCGGGGCGATGGTAGATGGGCGGGCCATTGCTGGCTAGAGGGATGCCGGCGCGCGAGTTCGCCCCCCGCGCCGGGCCAGGGCGCGGGCGGCGGTCGGAACGCCGCGCCGGCCAGCGCCGTTGCTCGAGTCTCGGCGCTTGGGGGGTGCCGACCGGCTCCGCGGGCGGGCGCGTGGGCGCGGGGGCGCGGGCGCGGGCGCTGTGGCTCGCATCCGAGCCGTCCCGTTGCGCAGGCTCGGCACTCCTCGCCGCGCTCATGTGCCCAGGGCGCCGCGGTGCCGGCACGACACTGCGCTGTTTGTCAGGAGTTCGCGGCATCCCGACAGCCCGGCCGAGCGCCTGGGCCTGGAACGTCGCATAGTGGGACGGTCTGGGCCCAGGCTGCCGACCGTGTCGCCGACCACGCCGGCTTGGCCCCTTCTCTGCGCCGGCACGGCGTCGAATCACTCGCGAAACTGTCGACGACTGGGCTCGGCAGCGGCGAGTTGACCGCGGACGCCGGGTCGGTGCGATCAGCGGCCTCTGCGATCCGCGTCCCAGACACCGGCCCGGTTCCGGACCGCGGGCCCGGTCACGGGCGGCGGGCCCGGTCACGGACCGCGGGCCCGGTTCCGGACGGCGGGCCCGGTGACGGACCGCGGGCCCGGTTCCGGACGGCGGGCCCGGTCACGGACCGCGGCCCGGTCCCGGACGGCCGGCCCGCGCCTCGGACGGGTTGCCGTTCCCAGATGGCGGACCCGCCGCGCTCAGCGCCGCGCAGAGCGGCGTCGAAGCCGCACCCGCCAGCCGCGCGCTCAGTCAGTCTGGGCGGCGCGGCGCCGCGCGCCGCGCTCGGCGCCGTCGGGCCATGCCGGTGTCCGCCGGCTGGACCTCGCCGCGGACACCGCAGTCGTCGCGGCGTCAGCGGCGCTTCGGATCCAGCGGGCGGCGGTCGCTCCGGTCCGAGACGCCGTCGAGGTCCGTGTCGCGCTTGCGCGGATCTGTCTCGGTGCGCTGGCGCCGGCCGTCGCGGTTGCGGTCCTCGCGACCGTCGGCCAGCCCGTCGCGGTCGGTGTCGCGGCGCAGCGGGTTGGTCTCGTTGGGGTCCTTGGCGCCGTTGCGGTTGGCGTCCTCGCGGCCGTCGAGGATGCGGTCGTTGTCGGTGTCGGCCTTCAGGGGGCTCATCTCCTGCGCCTCCTTGCGCCCGTTCTTGTTGAGATCCTCGATCCCGTCGATCAGGCGGTCGCCGTCGGTGTCGCGCCTGCGCGGGTCGGTCTTCGTGCGCGGGTCGCGGTCGACCGGGAAGAAGCCGGTGCCGTCGGTCCCGCGGACGCCGGCGAACCCGGCGATGCGGGCCGTCACGCCCTGCTCGACGCCGTCCGTGAGGCCGTCGCCGTCGGTGTCCTTGCGCCGCGGGTCGCTGCGCGGCTCGGCGTTGTCGCCGAGACCGTCGTCGTCGGTGTCGAGGTCGGCGGACGAGGTCCCGCGCTGGGCCTCGACCGCGTCGGTCGCGCCGTCGTTGTCGTCGTCGTCGTCGCAGGCGTTGCCATGCGCGTCGGCGTCGGCGTTGGCCTGGTCGTTGGCGGCCGTGGCGCAGTTGTCGGTCGCGTCGCCGGTGCCGTCGGCGTCGGTGTCGGCGACGAGCGAGTTCGTGCCGCGGGCGGCCTCGTCGGTGTCCGAGAGGCCGTCGTTGTCGTCGTCGGCGTCGCAGGCGTTGCCGAGCGCGTCGCCGTCGGCGTTCGCCTGATCGGCGTTGGCGACCGACGGGCAGTTGTCCTGGGTGTCGTCGCCGAAGCCGTCGGCGTCGGCGTCGGATTCGACCGTTGCGGCGAGGCTCACGCGCCGGAGCGCAACCCCGGGTACGGAGAAGAGGTAGGACTCGCCGACGGCCGGGTCGCCGATGAGAGTCGCGACGACCGGCGGTCCCCCGATGTCTTCCACCCAGTGCACGGTCCCTGCGCCCTGCGTGGCCTGAAGGAGGCGCAGGACGATGTGCTCGCCGCCCACGACCGGAATGCGCGTGGCGAAAGTCGCGACGGCGCCGGCGACAGGCTTCTCGTCGGACGACTCCGCGGTTACCGTGGACGTGTCAATTGCTCCGGTCGTGATCCGTAGCCGGACCCGGTCGGACGGTGTCACCGTGGCGCCGCCCCGAACGCTCCAGGAGGTGACGACCCCGCCGCCCGGCGGCACGACGTACGACGTTCCAGGCGGCGCGGTGGATTGCCCATAGCTGCACCCCGAGGGGCAGGACGAGGGGATGGAGACGACCTCGCCCGCGCCGGCCACCTTGCCAATCACGGTCGTCGAGGCCCCTGCCGTCGGCGCGCACGCGGCCAGGAGCACCGCGGCAAGGGGCCAGGCGACGCGGTTCACGGCGAGGAAGCGCACGGCGGGCAGGCTACCGGCCGCTCGACCGGCGGCGCGCCGGTGTCAGCGCTCCACCACGAAGTCGAAGCGCGCGCGCCGCACCCCGCCCGACCGGCGCAGCGACACGAGCAGGTCGGGGTCGAAGATTCCGTCGCTGGCGTTCTGGGGCACGCCGGGGAAGTAGATCTGGGTGGTGAGAATCGGGCCGCCGCGGGCCTGGACCTTGACGTGGATGTGGCGGGTGCGGCCGGGGTAGAGGCCCGGGAACACGGTCTCGAGGCGGTAGCGGCCCTGGGCGTCGGTGAACTGGTGGCCGCGCAGGCGGAAGCCGCGGTTGTCGTAGACGCCGCGGCCGTCGGCCTGCCAGACATCGAGCAGCGCGCGGGCCGCGGGGCGGCAGTCGGTGGTCAGGACGCGCCCGGTCACGATCAGCCGCGACCCGCGCACGCCCCGCTGGAGCAGCGAGCGGCGCTGCGGCGATCCGGGCGTGAAGTAGGGGCCCTCGGTCTGGGCCTCGGTGGGGTCGGCGTCGCCGTCGCCGCAGGACGGCGTGGCGGCGAGCGTCGCAGGCGTTCCCGCGCTGGCGGGCGAGGCGGCGCGGGCGGCGTCTTCGTCCTCGCCGCACGAGGCGAGGACGGCCGCCACGGGCAGCAGCGCGCCGGCCTGGAGCAGGCCGCGCCGGGTGGGTGAAGGG
>CAZEKK010000338.1:1780-3100 GCA_964512905.1 uncultured Solirubrobacteraceae bacterium | reverse complement strand
CCTGCTGCTCAGCGGCGCCGAGGCACAGTTCGCCCGGCCACGGCTCGAGCGGGTTCAGGATGATCATCGCCCAGTCGATGACGTCGCCGTAGCGCTCGAAGCAGTCGATCAGGTCGAGCGTGAAGCCGTTCGCCGGTCCGGGGGCGACGCCGATCGCGTCGGCGAGGCCGGCGTCGCGCAGGCCGGCCATCGCCGCCCAGACTGCCGGGTGCGTGTAGCCGATCCGGTCGGGGTTGTGCAGCATGAGCAGGTCGAAGCGCTCGACGCCGACGCGCTCGAGGCTGCGCTCGGTCGCCATGCGCAGGTAGTCCGCGTAGCCCTCGGGGCCGCGCAGCGCGGGGTCGGTGAAGCGCGGGAAGCCCTTGGCGCCGTTGCGCTGCCCGTCGTAGAAGTCGTGCCCGACCGTCCCGGCGACGGCGTAGGCGGAGCGGTCCAGGCCCGCCAGCGCCCGGCCGAGCATCGCGTCGGCGGCGCCCTGGCCGTAGACGTCGGCGGTGATCACGGTGCGGACGTCGTCGCCCGGGCGTAGGAGGGCGAGCAGGCGGTCGTCGGGCAGCGGCTCGCCGAAGTGCATGAAGCGGCCGCCGCTCCAGGTTCCGATGGCGGTGTGGGTGATCTCCGGCATGGGCCGGATGCTACCCCCGCATCCGCGTCGGCGGCGGTCTCATGGCGGTGTCAGTTCAGGCTCGGATCGTCCGGCATCCGGGCGAGCAGGGCGTACTGGCCGCCGCGTCCCTCGAGCACCGCAGGCCACAGGCCAGCCGGATCGGCGCTGAAGATCTCCTCGCGGCGGGCCGGGGTCACGATCCAATCGTCGCGCTCGAGTTCGGCCTCGAGCTGCCCGGGCCCCCAGCCGGCGTACCCGGCGAACACGCGGGTGCGCCGCGTGACGCCGGCGGCGCTCGCCAGGTCGGCGCCCGCCGCGAGGAAGCCGATGTCCTCGAGCACGACCGCCGCCGCGTCGTGGATCACATCGAACTCGGCCAGCACCACGACGGCGGTCGGCTGGACCGGGCCGCCCTCGTGGATGAGGTCGTCGGACCCGGCGACCTCGAGCAGCTCGGGCGCCGCTTCGCCGACGGCGGTGTGGGAGGGCCGGTTGAGGATCAGGCCCATCGCGCCGCCGTCGCCGTGCTCGGCGATGAGCACGACGCTGCGCCGGAAGTTCGGATCCTCGAGCCCCGGGCCGGCGATGAGGAGCTGTCCGCGCAGGGAGTCCACGGGCGGTAGTGTGCCGACTCCGGGGTCGCGGATAGGCTGTCGCTCGTGGCGACGTTCCAGCAGCCCGGCCCGTTCGAGCCGCAGCGCCCCAAGGTCCGT
>CAZEKK010000338.1:0-1680 GCA_964512905.1 uncultured Solirubrobacteraceae bacterium | reverse complement strand
CGTGGCGACGTTCCAGCAGCCCGGCCCGTTCGAGCCGCAGCGCCCCAAGGTCCGTCCGAGCGCGTGGTGGTACGTCGCGCCGCCGCTGATCTTCATCCTGGGGATCGTCATCGCGGTGGTCCTCGCCGTCACGTCGATCGCCCCTGGCTTCGATGCGCTGACGAAGTCCCTCGTGCAGTTCACGCCCCCGGCGACCGGCACGGTGACGCTGTCCGACGGCGACGAGCAGACGATCTACCTCCAGACCGAGGCCAACGGCGTGGCGATTCCGGCGTCGGCCCGGGTGACGGTCGACGACGTGTCCTGCCGGGTGACCGGGCCGGGCGAGCAGTCGATCACGGTCGGCGACGCGTTCGACCTCACCGTCACCCAGGGCGATGACAAGTACAAGGCGCTGAAGGAGTTCACCGCGGCGGGACCGGGCACCTACACCGTCCGCTGTGAGATCGGCGGGGGCGCCCGCGACGTCCCGCTCGCGCTCGGGAAGACGATCGGCCTGTGGCGCCTGCTCGGCGGCACCTTCGGCGCGATCGCCGCGTTCTTCGCCGGCGGCGCGATCGCCGTCGGGGTCTTCGTGCTGATCCTCGTGCTGCGGATCCGCAGCAAGCGCCGCAGCCAGGGGCCGCCCGCCGGGGGCGCCGGCTCCGGCGGGCAGCCGATGTGGACGCCGCCCGCCGCGCCGACGCCGCCCGCGCCGGCGGCCCCGCCGCCGCAGTGGCCGCCGCCGGAGCAGGGCCCGCAGTGGCCGCCGACCGGCGGATCCTGATGCCGGGGCCCGTCCGCGTCTTCATCGCCTGCTCGCTCGACGGCTTCATCGCGGGCCCTGGCGACGACCTGTCGTGGCTGCCGGATCCCGACCCGTCCGAGGACTACGGCTACGCGGACTTCATGGCCGCAACCGCGGCCCTGCTGATGGGCCGCACGACCTACGAGGTCGTGGCGGGCTTCGAGGGCGGCTGGCCCTACGGGGACACGCCCGTCTTCGTCGCGACCACGCGACCGCTGACGCCGGCGGCGCCGACGGTGCGGGCGGTCGCCGGCGCGCCCGCCGACCTGCTCGCCACGCTCGACACCGCCGGCGTGCACGGAGCGGTCTACCTCGACGGCGGCGCGCTGATCCGCCAGTTCCTGGATGCCGGCCTCCTCGACGAGGCCACGGTCACCGTGGTCCCCGTCATCCTCGGAGCGGGGTCGCCGCTGTTCGCCGGCGCCGAAGGGCGGCACGCGCTCACGGTGCAGGACGCGACGGCCTACCCGTCGGGCCTGGTCCAGGTGCGCTACGGCATGGGCGCCGCCTGACCGCGGGCGCCGCCGCCCCGATCAGGCGCCGGCGTCGCGGCGCTTGCGCGGGGCGGTGCCGAAGACGTGGTCCCAGTACGGCGCGCTGACGCCGAAGCCGCGGGTGTCGTCCTGGAAGTGGTGGCGCATGTGCGACTCGCGCAGCTTCTTCGACAGGCGGGACTTCGGCGTGGCGTGGTGCACGAAGAAGTGGGTCATGTCGTAGGCGAGGTAGCCGAGCAGGAAGCCCGCGCCCCAGGCGAGCCCCGGATCGGTGCCGAGCAGCGCCACGAAGGCCAGGCAGAACAGGCTGGCCAGCGGCACGCTCACCGACGGCGGCATGACGAGGCGCATCGGATCGTTCGGATGGTCGTGGTGGACGCCGTGGATGATCCAGTGCAA
>CAZEKK010000337.1:0-3103 GCA_964512905.1 uncultured Solirubrobacteraceae bacterium | reverse complement strand
CAGGAGGACAAGACCCAGGTCGACACGAACGTCAGCCACCCCAAGGTCCCGATCACGGACATGGACTTCTCGAACTGGCCGCTGTACATCAACCGGGCGGTCCTCAAGCAGTACGACCAGCAGACCGGCGGCAAGGTCAAGTACATCGAGGACATCAACGACAACGAGGAGTTCTACGCCAAGGTCCGCCAGCAGCTCGAGTCCGGCCGCCCGATCGGACGCGACCTCGTCGTGCTCACCGACTGGATGGCCGAGCGCTGGGTGAAGAACAACTACGTCACCCCGATCGACCAGAAGAACGTCCCGAACGCGAAGAACCTCCAGCCCGGGCTGAAGAACCCCACCTGGGATCCGGGCCGCAAGTTCTCCCTCGTGTGGCAGTCCGGCATGACCGGCATCGGCTACAACCCGAAGAAGACCGGTCGCAAGCTGACCAGCGTCAACGACCTCTTCGACCCGAAGTTCAAGGGCCGCGTGTCGATGCTGGCAGACCAGCGCGACTCCTCGAATCTCGTGATGATCTCGCGCGGGATCGACCCGCGGCAGGCGTCGATCGACGACGTCCTGGCCGCGATCGACAAGATCGGCGAGGAGAACGACAAGGGCCAGATCCGCCGCTTCACCGGCAACGACTACACGACCGATCTCACGAAGGGCAACCTGTGGGCGGCGGTCGCCTACTCCGGCGACATCTACCAGCTCAAGGCCGACAACCCCGACCTCGAGTTCCTGATCCCCGAGGAGGGCGCCACGCTCTGGTCGGACAACATCTTCATGCCGGCGAAGGTCGCGCACCCGTACGCAGCCGAGGTCATGATGAACCTCGTCTACGAGCCCGAGGCGGCGGCGGAGATCACCAAGGAGGTCGCCTACGTCAGCCCGGTCGTCGGCGTCCAGGAGATCCTCGAGAAGTCCGATCCGAAGCTCGCCGAGGACCAGCTGGTCTTCCCCGACGACGAGACGCGCAAGCGGCTCTACCCGTTCCCGTCGCTCACCCCGGCCGAGGAGCGCCAGGCCAACGTCGCGATGGCGAAGGTGACCGGCGCCTGATGGAGGCGTCCGCCGCGGCGGCGGGTTCGAAGGTGCCGGGCCGGGGCCTGACCCTCGAGCGGCGCAAGTCGCTGCTGGCCTACGCCTTCCTCGTGCCGGGCATGGCCTGGCTCGCGCTGTTCTTCGCGGTCCCCGCGATCAACCAGCTCTACGTCTCGCTCCAGACCGGCACGGTCGAGGAGGGCTTCACGTTCACGTGGAACTGGTCGGTGTATCCGGACGCGATCGGCGACTACAGCGAGCAGCTGTTCCGCTCGGTCTACTACGCCGGCGCCGCGACGGTGCTCGCATTCATCATCGCCTTCCCGCTGGCGTACTTCATCGCCTTCAAGGCGGGCCGCTTCAAGAACCTGATGCTGCTGCTCATCGTCCTGCCGTTCTTCACGAGCTACCTCGTGCGCACGGTGGCCTGGCAGACGATCCTCACCGACGACGGGTTCGTCGTCGACACGCTCAAGACGCTCGGGATCCTCGGCGACGACGGGCGCTTGCTCGCCACGAGCACGGCGGTGATCGCAGGCATCACCTACAACTTCCTGCCCTTCATGGCGCTGCCGCTGTACGTCTCGCTCGAGAAGATCGACCGGCGGCTGCTCGAGGCGGCCAACGACCTCTACGCCAGCCGGACGACGGCGTTCCGCAAGGTCACGCTGCGGCTGGCGGCGCCGGGCATCTTCGCGGGGTCGCTGCTGACGTTCATCCCGGCGGTCGGCGACTTCATCAACGCCCAGCTGCTCGGGTCCAGCCGCCAGTTCATGATCGGCAACGTCATCCAGCAGCAGTACCTGGTGATCCGCGACTATCCGGTGGCCGCGGCGCTGTCCTTCGTCCTGATGGTCGGGATCCTGATCTTCATCGCGATCTACTCGCGCGCCCTGGGCACGAAGTCGCTGACGGAGTCGATGGTGTGACCGCCTGGGACCGGTGGCGCACGCGGCTGGTGGGGGTGTGGGCGGTCGGCGCCCTGGTCTACCTCTTCATCCCGATCTTCGTGGTGATCCTGTTCTCGTTCAACGACAACCAAGGCCGCTTCAACGTCACCTGGCAGGGGTTCACGCTCAAGCACTGGCAGGACCCGTTCGGGGTCGAGGGCCTGCAGGAGGCGTTCACGAACTCGATCTTCATCGGGATCATCACGACGGTGATCGCGGTGGCGCTGGGCACGCTCATGGCGCTGGCGCTCGTCCGCTACCGCTTCCGGGCCCGCCCGGTCGCCGAGCAGCTCGTGTTCCTGCCGCTCGCGACCCCCGAAGTCGTGCTCGGCGCCGCCCTGCTCGGGCTCTTCCTGACGATGAACCTCGCCACGGGCTTCGTCACCATCGTCATCGCCCACGTGATGTTCACGATCGGCTACGTCGTCGTGACCGTGCGGGCGCGGCTGGAGGGCATGGACACGCACCTCGAGGAGGCCGCGGCGGACCTCGGCGCCGGGCCGGTCACGACGCTGCGCAAGGTCACGCTCCCGTTGATCGCGCCGGGCGTCGCCGCGGCCGGGCTCCTGGCGCTGGCGATCTCGATCGACGACTTCGTGGTGACGAACTTCAACGCCGGCCAGACCATCACGTTCCCGCTCTTCATCTTCGGCGCCGCCCGCCAGGGCGTTCCGCCGCAGGTCAACGTGCTGGCCACGGCGCTCCTGCTCGCGGTGCTCGTGCTGATGTTCGTCAATCTCGCGATCCAGAAGCGCCTCGCGCGGCGCGAGGGGCTCAAGAACCAGGAGTTCGCCCCGGTCGGCGTGAACGCCTGACCCCGGTCGGCGCCCCCGGATCTCCTGCTAGGCTGACCGCCGCATGTCGCCCACCCTCGGCCTGTCGCTTCTTCTCCTGCTCCTCCCCCCTCGGGGGGAATAGCGCGTGGCGGCCGCGAAGCCGCAAACCAGCACCGAGAAGAAGCCACACCGAGACTGACAAAGGAACTCCCGCGACATGACCAAGCCTGACGATCCGAACCGCGTCCTGATCTTCGACACGACGCTGCGCGACGGCGAGCAGTCGCCCGGCATCTCGCTGAACACGGCCGAGAAGCTCGAGATCGCCCAGCAGCTCGCGCGCCT
>CAZEKK010000336.1:0-3108 GCA_964512905.1 uncultured Solirubrobacteraceae bacterium | reverse complement strand
CGGTGCACACGACGTAGAGCGAGATGTAGCGCCTGTTGCTCGCCAGGCCGACGACGAACCAGTCGCCTTCGCGTCCGCTCGCGTACCGGTAGTGGTACGACCCATAGCCGATCATCCCCGATCGCATGTGCGGCTCCAAGTCCGGCAGGATCTCCCGGATCAGCCGGTCCAGGGCCGCTATGTCGGCGCGGCGGGGCTCGTCCAGGGCGTCGATGTACTCGTCCGGTGTGGCGGCGGACTTCGGGTCGGGCACCGGGCCATCGTAGCCCCGCTCTCGGTTCTTGTGGCTCGGGCCCGGCAGTCCGGGCACGGCAGCGCCCGGCCTCGTGGATGTTGGCGGGCGCTGTCGACGTCGATTGCATCCGACTCGCCCGTCGGGGGTTTCGGCGCTCATCGCCGGACTTCGGTGCGCGAGCGCTGCACTTCCTGCACGGCGCTGCGTCGTTTCGCGGCAGTTCGCGGCGCTCCGACGTTCCGGCCGAGCGCCTGGGCCTGGAACGTCGCATAGTGCGACGCTCGCGGCCCGGCCGTGTTGCGGAACTGCGCGTCGGCAGGTTCGGTGCGTCGCGCGAGCGCTGGCGCGCCTCGGCGCTGGCCGGGCGGGGCGCTGGCCGGGCGGGGCGCTGGCCGGGCGGGGCGCTGGCACGCCCCGCGCCGTCACGCCTCGTGGCGCGTGTGAGGCTCGGACAGCCTCCGTCCGCCGCGTCCGCCCGGTGACAACCGGCGCCGCTCGGCCGGCGACCGCAGCCGGCGAGCAGCTACCCTCGTTGGAATGGCGGTGCATGCGGGGAACATCGCGGCCGGGGGGATTGCTGCGGCCTCTGACCACGGAACGGCGATCACGGCGTCGGGCCTGCGCAAGGCGTTCGGCGACGTCCAGGCGCTCGACGGCGTCGACCTCGCCGTGCCCGCCGGCACCGTGCTCGGCCTGCTCGGCCCCAACGGCGCCGGCAAGACGACCGCGGTGCGCATCCTGACCACGCTGCTCAAGCCCGACGCGGGCACGGCCCAGGTCGCCGGCCTCGACGTCGTGCGCGACGCGGCCAGGCTGCGCGAGCGGATCGGCCTCGCCGGCCAGTACGCGGCCGTCGACGAGAACCTCACCGGCGCCGAGAACCTCGTGATGGTCGGGCGCCTCTACGGCGAGCGCCGGGCGGAGGCCAAGCGGCGCGCCGCCGCGCTGCTGGAGCGCTTCGATCTCGTCGAAGCCGCCGACCGCCCGGCCAAGACCTACTCCGGGGGCATGCGCCGCCGCCTGGACCTCGCTGCCGCGCTCGTCGCCCGGCCGCCGATCCTCTTCCTCGACGAGCCCACGACCGGCCTTGACCCGCGCAGCCGCCTGGCGCTGTGGGAGACGATCGAAGGCCTGGTCGCCGACGGCACCACCGTCCTGCTGACCACGCAGTACCTCGATGAGGCCGACCGCCTCGCCCACTCGATCGCGGTCATCGACCACGGCCGGGTCATCGCGGAGGGCACCTCCGATCAGCTCAAGGCGCGGGTCGGCGGCGAGCGCCTCGAGGTCCACCTCGAGGACGCCGCCACCGCGGCGCGGGCGGTGCAGACGCTCGCGCCGATGAGCGACGAGCCGCCCGTCGCCGATGCCGACGCCGTGCGGCTGACCGTGCGCCGGCGGACGGGCGCGATCGTCGAGGCCGTCCGCCGCCTGGACGAGGCTGGCATCGGTGTCGCGGATCTCGCACTGCGCCGGCCGACGCTCGACGACGTGTTCCTTGCGGTCACCGGCCACGCAGCCGCCGCCGGCGAGGACGTCGACGCCCGGGAGGAGGAGCCCGCGTGAGGCGCCTGGTCTCCGACACGCTGGTCATCGCCGAGCGCAACCTCATCCGGCTGCCGCGCGCGCCCGACCTCCTGCTCGCGTTCACCGTGCAGCCGGTGATGTTCGTGCTGCTCTTCGTCTACGTCTTCGGCGGGGCGATCAGCACCCCCGGCTACGACTACGTCGACTTCCTGATCCCGGGGATCATCGTCCAGAACATCGCCTTCGGCGGGTTCGTCACCGCGATCGGCCTCAACGAGGACCTCAGCAAGGGCCTGATCGACCGCTTCCGCTCCCTGCCGATGGCGCGCCCGGCCGTGCTTGCGGGGCGCACCATGGCCGACATCGTCACGAACTTCATCTCGATGACGATCCTGATCATCACGGGCTTGATCATCGGCTTCTCGTTCGACGCGACCCCGCTGGAAATCGTCGGCGGTGTCCTGCTGCTGCTGCTCTTCGGGTACGCGTTCTCGTGGGTCTTCGCCCTGCTCGGCCTCATCGTGAAGTCGCCCGAGGCGGCGAACTCGATCGGCTTCATCGCGGTGTTCCCGCTCACGTTCATCTCGTCGGCGTTCGTGCCGGTCGACTCGATGCCGGAGGGGCTGCAGTGGTTCGCCGAGATCAACCCGTTCACGATCGTCGTCGATGCGATGCGGGCACTGTGGGTCGGCGCCCCGGCGGGCAACGACGTGTGGGGCGCCGTCGTGTGGTCGCTGGTGATCATCGCGGTCTTCGCGCCGCTCGCGGTCCGGCGCTACCGCCGCGCGGCGGGGCGCTGAGCCCGGCCGTTCCGTAGTCCACGGACGGTCGCTCCGGGATTCCTCGCGATGCGGGCCCCGGTCCCCGACGCTAGCGTCGCGGACATGGCTGAGGCGATGCGGTCGGTCGCGCTGGAGGCTCGCGGCGTGACGAAGGTCTTCGGCGAGGGAGCCAACGCCGTCCGCGCCCTCCGCGGCGTCGACCTCGCCGTCCACGACGGCGAGATGGTGGCGATCATGGGGCCGTCGGGCTCCGGAAAGAGCACGCTGCTGCACATCCTCGGCGCACTCGAGCGACCGAGCAGCGGGTCGGTGGCGATCCGCGGCGAGCGCTTCGACGACGGCGACGATCGCGCGCTGACCCGCCTGCGTGGCGAGGTGTTCGGCTTCGTGTTCCAGTTCTTCAACCTGCTGCCGACGCTCACGGCGGCCGAGAACGTCCTGCTGCCGGCCCTCGTGACCGGCGAGCGCCCGGCCCGCTACGCCGCCCGGGTCGACGAGCTGCTCGCCCTGGTCGGCCTCGCCGGCCGGGCGGGCCACCTGCCCGCGGAGATGTCGGGCGGCGAG
>CAZEKK010000335.1:0-3109 GCA_964512905.1 uncultured Solirubrobacteraceae bacterium | reverse complement strand
TTCTTGCCGGCCGCGTTGATGATGAGCTCCTTCTTGCGGTCGACGATCTTGAGGTAGTCGTCCTCGTCGAACTCGCCGATGTCGCCGGTCGCCAGCCAGCCCTCGGCGTCGATCGTCTCGGCGGTCTTCTCGGGCAGGTTGCGGTAGCCGGCCATCACGATGCCGCCCCGGATCAGGACCTCGCCGTCCTGCGCGAGCCTGATCTCGACGCCCGGCGCGGGCGGGCCGACGGTGCCGATCTTGATCTTGCCGGGCGGGTTGACGGCGCCGGCGCCGCACGTCTCCGACATGCCCCACAGCTCGGCGAGCGGGATCCCGATCGCGTGGAAGAACTCGAGCACCTCGTGGGGCGTCGGCGCCGCCCCGACGTTGACCGCCGCGATCTCGTCGAAGCCGAACATGTGGCGCAGCGGCGCGAAGAACTCCTCGTCGGCGGCTGCGGCCGTGGCGGCGACGTCGTCCGGGACGGGCTCGCCGGCCTGCTCGTGGCGCACCTTCTCGCGGGCGGCGGCCAGTCCGGCCTCCATCCGCTCGCGCTCCTGCGCGGGCTTGCTCGCCATCATCGTCTCGATGCCGGCCTTGAGCTTCTCCCAGATGCGCGGGACGGCGAAGAACCAGCTCGGTCGCACCTGCGGGATCAGCGACAGGACCTCGCGCGGGTTGTCGCAGGTCGTGACGGTCATCCCGTAGGCGATCGGGAGGTAGTGGTGCGCGTTGCGCTCGGCGACGTGCGCGTTGGGCAGCCACGAGATCACCCGGGCAGCGTCGGGGAAGTCCACGATCTCGTGGACGGTGCCGATCGCCGAGATCAGGTTCCGATGCGTGAGCTGCACCCCCTTGGGCGGGCCGGTCGTGCCGGAGGTGTAGATCAGCGTGAGGTAGTCGTCGGGCTGGATCTGGCGCCAGGCGGCGTCGGCGTCGAAGGCCGGGTTCGAGCCCTCGACGTCCTCGAGGCGCAGGCACCCGTTGGGGAGGTCGGCGTCGCCGGCATCGGCGACGATGACGTGCTCGAGGTCCAGGCCGGCGGCCAGGAACGGCTCGAGGTACTGCTGCTCGACGATCGCGACCTTCGCGCCGGCATCGCGCACGACGTACTCGATCTCGTTGGGCGCGAGCGTCTGGTAGATCGAGAACGGCGTCGCGCCGACGGTCATGACCGCGAGGTCGCAGAGGTGGAACTCGGGCCGGTTGGAGAACATCAGCGCCACGGTGTCGCCTCGCTCGACGCCCAGCTTGGCGAGGCCTCCGGCCAGCGCGTCGGAGCGGTCGCGGAGCTGCGCCCACGTCAGGGAGGTCGAGTCGTCCTTCGTGCGCACCGCCACCCGGTCGGGGACGCGGGCGACGGTGTCGCGGAACGCCTCGGCCAGCGTCGTGGCGGTCAGGCTGCGCTCTGACGACGTCGTGGCGGTGCTGCCTTCCATCTCGATCCCCTCCAGTCGGTTCGGCGACGAGCGCGCACGCTCACCGGCAACGCTACCGGACGCCGAAGCCTTCGCCCTGGAGGCGGCCGATGTCGTTGGTCAGGCCGATGAAGAACAGGAACAGCACGAGCACGAACCCGACCACGCTCGCGCGCTCCATCACCGCGAACGGGATCGGCCGGCCGCGGACCTTCTCGGCCACCGCCCAGAAGATGTGGCCGCCGTCGAGCGGCAGGAACGGGAACAGGTTCACGATCGCCAGCGAGAGCGAGATGATCGCCAGGACGTTCAGCGCGCGGGTCACGTCGAACTCGAACGACTGGCGGGTGGCCTCGTAGGAGCCGACGACTCCCGATATCTCCTTGCGCCCCTCGGGCGTCACGAGGCGGGCGATCGCCGAGACCGTGCCCGTCGTCACCCGCCACATGCCCGAGACGCTCAGCGAGCCGGCCTCGATCGGGCCGACGGCGCGGTCCTCGATGCCGAACTGGAAGCCGAGGCGGGTGCGCTGCACGCCCTTGCTGGCGTCGTACTCCGGGGTGATCCGAAAGGTGCGGCGGGCGCCGTCGCGCTCGACGACAACGACCGCCGGGGTGCTGGCCCGGCACCCGGCGACCTGGCGGCCGGCGCACCGGTGCGTCGCGGTCTGGCGGGCCAGCGCTTCGGTGTCGCCGGTGACGCCGTCGATCGAGACGATCCGGTCGCCGGGCTGCAGCACGGCGGCGGCCGGGTAGTCCTTGGCGACGCGGTCGACCTTCGACGACTGGATCGGCTCGCCGTTGACCCAGTACAGGCCCCACAGGATCACGAACGCCGTGATGACGTTCGCGACCGGTCCGGCCGAGATGACGACGATCCGCTTCCAGACCGGCTGCTTGTAGTACGCCCGTGGCAGGACGTCGTCGGGAACCTCCTCGTTGGGGTTCATTCCGGTGATGCGGACGTATCCCCCCAGGGGGATCGCGCCGATGCCGTACTCGGTCTCCCCCACCTGCTTCTTCAGCAGCAGCGGCGGGAAGAAGACCGCGAAGCGCTCGACCCGCATCCCGACCGCCTTGGCCGCGGTGAAGTGGCCGGCTTCGTGGATGAGGATCAGCGCCGCGAAGCCGACGAAGGCCAGGATCCAGCTCATGCGCGGCCGGCCGCCTCGTGCGCCTCCACCAGGCCGGCGGCGGTCTCGCGCGCAGCCCGGTCGGCCTCGTAGAGCGAGTCGAACGAGTGCACGCGGGCGGCGCCGAGGTCGTCGAGCGTGCCGCCGATGACCTCGGCGATCCCGAGGAACGGGAGCCGGCCGTCGAGGAAGGCGTGCACGGCGACCTCGTTGGCGGCGTTGAGGACGCACGGCCCGGTCCCGCCGGCGACGGCGGCCTCGCGGGCCAGTCGCAGGCAGGCGAAGGTCTCCTCGTCGACCGCCTCGAAGGTCAGCGCGCCGAGGGCCACGAAGTCCAGCGGTGCCACTGGCACGTCCACGCGGTCGGGGTGGTGCAGCGCGTAGGCGATCGGCACCCGCATGTCGGGGTAGCCGAGGTGGGCCAGCGTCGCCCCGTCGCACAGCTGCACGGCGGCGTGGATGATCGACTGCGGGTGGACGACGACCTCGATCCGGTCGTAGGGCGTGCCGAACAGGTGGTGGGCCTCGATCACCTCGAGGCCCTTGTTCATGAGCGTCGCCGAGTCGATCGTGATCT
>CAZEKK010000334.1:0-3112 GCA_964512905.1 uncultured Solirubrobacteraceae bacterium | reverse complement strand
GGTGCCGAACTCGCGCGTCCAGTCGATCGAGATCCCCCACTCGCGAAATTGCCGCTGGAAGGCGGCGATCGAGTCGTTGGTCGACTTCGCCGGCGCGACGCCCGTCTTGATCGCGTGGTTCTCGGCGGGCAGGCCGAAGGCGTCGTACCCCATCGGATGCAGGACCCGGCGGCCGGTGCGGCGGTGGAAGTGGGCGACCGCGTCGCCGACCGCGTAGACCTTCAAGTGCCCGATGTGCGGCTCGCCGCTCGGATACGGGAGCATCTCGAGCACGTAGGACTTGGGCCGGTCGTCCGGCTCGTTGGACACCTGCCAGGTGCCCTCGGCCGCCCAGACGGCCTGCCAGCGGGGCTCGATCTCCTTCGGGTCGTAGCGGCGCTCGGCCATGCCCTGAGCCTAGTCAATCGCCTGGGCGCCGGAGGCGGGCGCGTGGCACGACGGGTAGGTTGGCGCTCATGGCGCCCGACCCGACCGCATTCACCGTTGAGCACGCCGAGGTGCGCGACGGCGTCCGCCTGGCCTACGTCCGCGCCGGCGCCGGCGGCGCCCCGCTGCTGCTCGTGCACGGCTGGCCGGAGACGAAGCGGATCTGGTGGCGCAACATCGGCCCGCTGGCGGAGGCCGGCTTCGAGGTGATCGTGCCCGACCTGCGCGGCTACGGCGACTCGGGCCTTGCGCCGGACGGTTTCTACGACCTCGCCGCCCACGCCCGGGATCTCCACGCCCTCGTCCACGGCGTCCTCGGCCACACGTCCTGCGCGGCGGGGGGCGGCGACCTCGGGGGCGGAGTCATTCAGGATCTCGGGCTGCGCTTCGCCGGATTCGTGGAGCGCCAGTGCCTCTTCAACACCATCGTGCCGCTCCTTCCCGAGGCGTACGCGGCGGCGGGACTGCCGGTCGACGTGCCGCCCGAGGTGCGGCAGGCCGCCGACTACTTCGTGCGCCAGGGCCGGGACGCCGACGCCCTCGCCGCCGAACTGCGCGGCGACGCCGAGCGGCGCCGCTACATCGCCCAGTTCTACGGCTCGCGGTTCTGGGCGACGCCTGGCGCCTTCACCCGCGAGGAGGTCGACTTCATGACCGAGCCGTTCGCCGACGCGGCCAAGCTGCGCGCCGGCTGGGGCAACTACGAGGCGGCGCTCGGCACGATCCCGCTCTCCGAACCCCCGCGGTTCTTCGAACCCAATCCGGTCGAGACGCTCGTGCTCTACGGGCCCGACGACCACGTCATCTGGCGCGACTTCCCTGAGCGCTGCGAGGTCGCCTTCCCGAACGTCGTCGGCCCCTTCGTCGTCCCGCGCGCCGGCCACTTCCTGCAGTGGGAGCGGGCCGATCTGTTCAATCGGGCGGTGGCGGCGTTTCTGCGCTGAACTCGCAGTCCCGGCTGGGCCCGGCCGGCCCGAGGCGCACGAACGGCCTGCCACGCCGAGTCACCGTGACCGTCTCACCCTGCGCGGCCCGTTGCATGAACCAGCCGAAGCGCTCGCGGAACGCGTGCGCAGAAACGGTCCCTTCCGGTGCGTCGATGGAGCTGAGGGGGCTCGAACCCCTGACCTCCGCCATGCCATGGCGGCGCTCTCCCAGCTGAGCTACAGCCCCGAGTCGATAGTCAGCGGCGAAGTGTACCGACGCGATCTGGCCATTTCTCGCCGGGGCCAGGCGGAGCGAGATCTGCCGCACCCCCGCGACGAGATCGATCGGCAGGAGGTAGCAGGCATCGGTCTCGGCGCAGTAGGCGGCCACTGCATCGATCTCGCCCTTCGCATAGGTCGTGCGCACGTAGCCGGATGCGGATCGCCGCGTGTTCGTGAGCCTCACGACAACGATCTCCCCGTCCCGAGAAGCCCACTTGCACTGGACCCTCAGGAGACGCCGACCGTCGTCGAGCACGAGGTCCGTGCGACCGTGCTCGGTCAGGGGCCGGAAGACCGGGATCCCGGCTCTGGCAGCGTGGAAGACGACGGCCGCCTCGGCGATGTTCCCCTTGTCGTTCGACGTCGGCTCGAACACGAACACATGTTCGCATCCAGGCCGGACAGCACTCCACCCAGCGCCCTACCCCACCGCCCGCTTCGGCGCCTCGCCCCAGAGCTGCTCGAGGCGGTAGAACTCGCGCGCCTCGGGCGTGAAGACGTGCACGACGACGTCGAGGTAGTCCATGAGGATCCAGCGCGCCTCGGTGAGCCCCTCGACGCGGCGCGGGAGGATGCCGTGCTCGTCCTTCATCCCCTGGTGGATGCCGTCGTGGATCGCCTTGGCCTGGCGGTCGGTGTTGCCCGAGCAGACCACGAAGTAGTCCGTGTAGCCGAGGATGCCGCGCAGGTCGAGTTCGACGACGTCGATCGCCTTCTTGTCGGCGGCGTAGCGCTCGATCTCGGCAGCGAGGGCCGCGCCCTCGAGCCGCTCGACGGGCTTCGGCACGCCGCTCACGCCGCCGGCCCCGTCCGGTAGAGCCCGCGCGCGGCGATCGCATCGGCCACGCCATCGGGCACGAGGTGACGGATCGGACGGCCCGCCGCCACCCGCGCCCGCAGGTCGGTCGAGGAGACGTCGAGGCGCGGCATCGCGAAGAAGGCGACGCGGTCGGGATCGCCCCCGGCTCGCGCGACCGCACCCCGTACGGCATCCCGATCGGCCCCCGATCCGGCCCGGTCGGCCACGGCGAGCCGTGCCAGCGACAGCACGCGGCCGGGCTCGCGCCAGACCGTGTCCAGGCCTGCCGCCTGGTCGGCGCCGGTGATGAAGGTCAGGTCGTCCTCCGCGCTGGCCGCATGAAGCGCGGCGAGCGTATCCACCGTGTACGACGGGCCCGGCCGCTCCAGCTCCATCCGCGAGGCGGCAAGGCCCTCGTCGCCCGCAACCGCGGCGTCGACGAGACCGGCCCGGACCTCTGGCCCCGGATCGTCGGGCACGGCCTTGTGCGGCGGGCGCGCCGTGACCATCAGCAGCACGCGCTCGAGCCCGAGCTGGTCGCGCGCCTCCTGCGCGCAGACGAGGTGGCCGATGTGGGGCGGATTGAACGTGCCGCCGAGGATGCCGATCTGCGCCACGCGCCCGCCGCCGGCCTCACGCGCGAACGAGGCCGTCGCCCTCGGCGAGGTACTTGTACGTG
>CAZEKK010000333.1:1443-3130 GCA_964512905.1 uncultured Solirubrobacteraceae bacterium | reverse complement strand
GGCCGGTGCCTGGATCTCGCGCTGCAGCGCCGACACGACGCCCGTGGTCAGGGTGCGATCGAGCCCGAACGGATTGCCGATCGCGACGGTGGGATCGCCGACCTGGACGGTGCTGGAGTCGCCGAGGTCGAGCGGCTGGAGCTTCAGTCCGTCCGGATCGACCTTCAGCAGCGCCAGGTCGGTCGAGGTGTCCTTGCCCACCACCTTGGCGTCGACGGTCTTCTTGTCCTCGAAGGCCACGGCGACCTTGGAGGCGCCGTCGATCACGTGCGCGTTGGTGACGATGTAGCCGTCCTTGGAGATCACGAAGCCCGAGCCGGTCGACGTGCCCTGCTGCTCGGACGGGAACGGGTCGAAGGGCGACTGGGACTGCTGGACGACCTGGGCGCGGATCTGGACGACGCCGGGCGCATCGCGCTTGTAGATGTCGCGTGCCGTGGGGCCGGAACCGTCCTTGGCGGGAGTCGAGCTGGCGATCGGCGCCTGCTGGACCACCGTCCGCGTGGTGGAGGAGTCGCCGACGCCGGAGACGAGAATGGCGCCGGCGGCGATGGCGCCGCCGGCGAGTCCTGCAAGGGTGGTGGGGAGAAGGTTCTTCATCGTGCTGTCGAGGATGGTCGGACCCGATCAAGCCGCCCTTAAGCCTTGGCCCCCTGCGGCTAAACGGTTGTCACCGCGGCGGGCCGGGCCCCGCCGGCGCCGTCAGTGGCCGCCGGTGAGGTGCCGGCAGGCGGCCTCCAGGTCGCCGGCGCGCATCAGCGTCTCGCCCATCAGGACCGCGTCGATGCCGACGCGCTCGAGCTCGTCGAGCTCGTCCCGGCGGCTGAAGCCCGACTCCGAGACGACCGTCTTGCCGGCCGGGACGTCGGGCAGCAGCTCGAGCGTGCGCCCGAGGTCGACGGAGAAGTCCGCCAGGTTGCGGTTGTTTATGCCCAGGACGTCGGCGTCGACCGCGAGCGCGGTGTCCAGCTCGTCCTCGTCGTGGACCTCGACGAGGACGTCGAGGTCGAGCGCCCGCGCCTCGGCGTGCAGGTCGGCCAGGGCGGCGGGCTCGAGCGCGGCCACGATGAGCAGGATGGCGTCGGCGCCGGCCGCCGCGGACTCGTAGAGCTGGTAGCGGTCGACGATGAAGTCCTTGCGCAGGATCGGCAGGCGCGTCGCGCGCCGGGCGGCGCGAAGATCGTCGAGGGAGCCTCCGAAGTGGTGGCGCTCGGTGAGCACCGAGAGCGCCGCCGCGCCGCCGCGCTCGTAGGCGGTCACGACGTCCTCGACGGCGAGGTCCTCGCGGATCGGCCCGGCCGACGGCGACCGCCGCTTGTGCTCGGCGATCAGCGCCAGGCCGCGGCGCGACAGCGCCTCGGTGAACGGGCGGTCCTCGCTGCGCCCGCCCGCGGCGGCCTCGAGGTCCGCCAGCGGCACCTTGCGGCGGCACGCGGCGACGTCGTCGCGCGTCGACTGCACGATCCGGTCCAAGACGGTCACGCGACCGCGCCCTCGGCCAGCGCCTGAGTCCGCGCGGCCACCGCGTCGAGTGCCGCCGCGGCGTCGCCCCGATCCACCGCGGCCTCGGCCGCCTGCACGCCGTCCGCGAGCGTCGCGGCGCGGCCAGCGGCGTAGATCGCGGCGCCGGCGTTGAGCACCGCCAGGTCGCGCGGCGCGCCGGGCTCGCCGCCGAGGATGCGCCGGG
>CAZEKK010000333.1:0-1343 GCA_964512905.1 uncultured Solirubrobacteraceae bacterium | reverse complement strand
GCGGGATTCGTGAGCGGGCCGAGCACGTTGAAGATGGTCCGCACCGCAAGCTCCTTGCGGACGGGCACGACGAACCGCATGGCCTGGTGGTGGGCGGGCGCGAACATGAAGCCGAAGTTCGTCTCGCGCAGGCAGGCGGCGACCGCCTCCGGCCCCAGGTCGATCCGGACGCCGAGCGCCTCGAGGACGTCGGCAGAGCCGGAGAGGCCGGTGGCCGAGCGGTTGCCGTGCTTCGCCACCGGGCAGCCGGCGCCGGCCGCGATCAGCGCGGCGGTGGTCGAAACGTTGAAGGTCCGGCGTCCGCCGCCGGTGCCGGCGGTGTCGACGAGCCCCTCGACGCCGGTGTCGACCGCAGCGGCGAAGGCGCGCATCGTGCGGGCCAGGCCCGCCAGCTCCTCCACCGTCTCCCCCTTGGCCCGCAGGCCGACGAGGAACCCGGCGATCTCGACGTCGCTCGCATCGCCGCGCATGACCTCGGCGAGCACGTCGCCGGCCTCGTCGGCGGTCAGGCTGCGGCCCGACGCGACGGCATCGATGGCCTGGGTGAGCACGGGGTTGGGCATCAGGCGGCGAGGCAAGGCTACCGGCGCGCGCGCCCGCCTACCCGCGCAGGAAGTTCGCGAGCAGATCCTGGCCCGCGGGGGTCAGCACCGACTCCGGATGGAACTGCACGCCCTCGGCCGGCAGGTCGCGATGGCGGATGCCCATGAGGACGCCGCCGCCGCGGGCGGCGATCTCGAAGCACGCCGGCAGGTCCTCCTCGGCCACGACGAGCGAGTGGTAGCGGCCGACGACGAGCGGATCGTCCAGGCCGGCGTAGACCGTGCGACCGTCGTGCCCGATCTCGGTCGTCTTTCCATGGACCGGCTCGTGGCGGACGACCCGGCCGCCGAACGCCTGCGCGAGCGCCTGGTGGCCGAGGCAGACGCCCAGCAGCGGGATGCCCGCCTCCGGGAAGCGGCGCACGACCTCGAGCGAGATCCCGGCCTCGTTCGGGGTGCACGGGCCGGGCGAGACGACCACCCGGTCGGGCGCGGCGGCCAGCAGCGCGTCGACCGCGGCCTGATCGTTGCGGACGACCTCGACCTCCGCCCCCAGTTCGCCGAGCTCCTGGACGAGGTTGTAGGTGAACGAGTCGTAGTTGTCGACGACCAGGACGCGCGTCATGCCCAGTCCGCCTGGTCGACGGCGAGCTCGATCGCCTTCAGGACGCCGCGCGCCTTGGCCTCTGACTCGCGGAACTCGTAGTCGGGCTTCGCGTCGGCGACCGTGCCGCCGCCGGCCTGGATGCGGGCGACCCCGTCCTTGACCACGACGGTCCGGATGTGGATGCAGGTGTCGAG
>CAZEKK010000332.1:0-3143 GCA_964512905.1 uncultured Solirubrobacteraceae bacterium | reverse complement strand
ACCTGGCGGACCATCGAGAGCACGTGCGTACGGGCGCCGATCTCGGTGTAGTACGCGGCGCGCTGGTGCGGGTTCTCGCCGTACGGCAGGTCGGTGACCTTCTCGAAGGCGCGCACGTAGAGGTCGGGGAAGTCGTCGCCGCGCTCGGCGAACCAGCGGGCGATCGCCGTGTCGTAGCGGGCGATCGCCGCAAAGGCCTGGGCGGCCAGGCTCTCGCGGGTGGGAATCGACAGGCGCCCGTCGAGCTCCTCGAGCTCCTCGAGCACGGCGTCGTAGCTCTCGGCCTCGACCACGACCGCGACGAACGGGTGGTTCTTGGCCGCGGCCCGCACCATCGTCGGGCCGCCGATGTCGATGTTCTCGAGCACCTCCTCCTCCGGAACGCCGCGCCGGGCGGCGACGGACTCGAACGGGTAGAGGTTCACGCACACGAGGTCGACGAACTCGACGCCGCGCTCGGCGGCCTCACGCAGGTGCGACGGGTCGTCGCGGCGGGCGAGCAGGCCGGCGTGCAGCCGCGGGTGCAGCGTCTTGACCCGCCCGTCCATGATCTCCGGGAAGCCGGTGAGATCGGCGACCGACCGGACCGGGATCCCGGCGGCCTCGAGCTCGCGGGCGGTGCCGCCGGTCGAGACGATCTCGATGCCCAGGCCCGCCAGCGCGCGAGCGAAGTCGACGATCCCGCGCTTGTCCGAGACGGAGATCAGCGCCCGCCGGACGCGGACCTCGCCCGGCGCCACCGGCGCCCGACCCGCGTCAGCCCCGTGCTCCTCGCTCATCGGGCGCGAGCATACGCGACGAGCCGGGGGTACCGTGTCCGGCATGGACGAGTCACCCGCCCGAGCTGCCGCGGCGCTGGACAGCCGGCGCGCCCAGGTGGAGCGGCTCGTGCCCGAGGCGCTCGCGCTCGTCTCAGCCTGGGAGGACCGCTGGGGCCCGTACGCCGCGCACCCGTCGGTCGCACTCGACCCCGCGGACGTCGACGCCGCCCTGGCCGCCTTCGCCGAGCGGATGAACACCAACTACCCGTTCTTCCACCCGCGCTTCGCCGGCCAGATGCTCAAGCCGCCGCATCCCGCCGCGGTCGCCGGCTACCTCGCCGGCATGCTCGTCAACACGAACAACCACTCGCTCGACGGCGGGCCGGCGACGACGTGGATGGAGCGCGAGGCGCTCACGCAGCTGGCGGCGATGCTCGGCCTGCCCGACGACGGGATCGGCCACCTCACCGGCGGGGGGACGGTCGCGAACCTCGAGGGCCTGTTCATCGCCCGCGAGCTGCGGCCCGGGCTGGCGATCGCCCACAGCGCCCACAGCCACTACACCCACGCGCGCATGTGCCACGTGCTCGGGGTGCAGCCGCGCGCGATCGCCTGCGAGCCCAGCGGGAGGATGGACCTCGACGCGCTCGAGGCCGAGCTTCGGACCGGCACGGTCGGCACGGTCGTGCTCACGGCGGGCACGACCGGCCTCGGCGCAGTCGACCCGATCGCCGACGTACTCGCCTTGCGGGACCGCTACGGCGTGCGCCTGCACGTCGACGCCGCGTACGGCGGCTTCTTCGCGCTGCTCGCCCACGCCGACGACCCGCTCGTCCCGGCCGCGGACCTGCGCGCCATCGGCCAGTGCGACTCGGTGGTGATCGACCCGCACAAGCACGGCCTGCAGCCCTACGGCTGCGGCACGATCCTCTTCGGCGACCCGGCGGTCGAGCGCTACTACCGCCACGACTCTCCGTACACGTACTACACCTCCGACGACCTGCACCTCGGCGAGATCGCCCTGGAGTGCTCGCGGCCCGGCGCCGTCGCGGCCGCCCTGTGGTTCACGCTCCAGCTCCTGCCGCTCGAGGCCGACCGCGGCCTCGGGCCGATCCTGGCGGCGTCACTCCGTGCCGCCCGGGAGTTCGCCGCCCGGATCGACGCCGGCGACGCGCTGCACCTCGTTCAGCGCCCGGCGCTCGACATCGTCACCTACTTCCCGGAGGCCGACGGCATTGCTGCAATCGACGCCGCCACCCAGGCCGTCCTCGCCGCCGGCATGGAGGCCGACGACCCGGTCTTCCTCAGCGTCCTGCGGGTCGAGGCGGAGCTGCTCGCCGCCGCGCGCCCGGGCCTGACGCGCGACGCCGACTCGGCGCGGGTTCTGCGCAGCGTGCTCATGAAGCCAGAGCACGAGGACGTCGTCCCGTGGCTGCACGAGCGCGTGACGGCGCTTGCGCGCGGCTCGGTCTGACCGACCGGTGCGGCTCGGTCTGACCGCGCCGCGTCAGCGGCCCGGGAGCGGCAGCGCCGTACGTGGCCGAGGACGCGGTGACGTCCCGGCCAGATCAGCCCACGACGACCCGCCGCGGGTTCGCCGGGTCGCGGCGGACCGCGCCGGCCGCCAGCAGCCGCACCGCTTCGGGCAGGAGCGCGTGCTCGATCGGGCGCAGCGCGGCCATGACCTCGTCGGGCGTCGTGGCCGCGGGAAGCTCGACGGCGCGCTGCAGGATGATCGGCCCGCTGTCGACGCCCTCGTCGACGAAGTGCACGGTCACGCCGAAGACCTTGACGCCGTAGGCCAGCGCCTGCTCGACGGCCCGCAGGCCCGGGAACGCCGGCAGCAGCGCGGGGTGCACGTTGACGACCGCATCCGGGAAGCGCGCCAGGAAGCCGGGCGAGAGCAGCTGCATGTAGCCGGCGAGCACGACCAGGCGAGCGCCGCGCTCGTGCAGCCAGGACGCGATCCGGTCGTCGCGGGCGGCCCGGTCGTCACCGGTCGGCGCGATCGGGAAGGCCGCCGCGGCGACGCCCGCGACGCGGGCCCGCTCCAGCGCGTGCGCGCCGGGCTTGTCGGAGGCGACCGCGACGACCTCGATCCCGTCGCGTCGGTGGACGGTGTCGAGGATCGCCTGGAGGTTCGTGCCCGAGCCGGAGGCCAGGACGCCGACGCGCGCGAGCCTGCTCACGCGGCGGCCACGAGCTTCGGATAGGCGCCGCCGGTCGACCGCAGGCGCCCGGCGTCGAGCAGGCCGTCGACCCTGGCCAGGACCTCGGCGTTCGTGAGGTGCGCGAAGGCGCCGTACGACGGCAGGCCGTCGTAGCTGTTCTTCACGACGACCTTGGACCGCCCGCCGCGCAGGATCTCGACCGTGCGCGTCC
>CAZEKK010000331.1:0-3162 GCA_964512905.1 uncultured Solirubrobacteraceae bacterium | reverse complement strand
GCGTCCGCGTCGCCGACGAGGTAGGACGCACAGCCGAGATCGTCGTGGATGAACTGGCGGAAGACCATGGGGTCGCGTCCGAGTGTGGCCGCTGGTCGTCGCTGCCGCCCGCTGCGCAGCCGACCGACACCGGAGCAGCCACCAATCTAGTCGGCCCGGCGGCGGTCTGGCTTGACTGCGGGGCGCCCGCGGCCGGCGAGCGCGACCTCATGGGAGCCCCAGCCGCCGCGCGGCCTGGCCGGCAGCGTCCTCCGCCAGGGCGATGACCGAGTCGCCGTTCAGCAGCCGCGGGTAGATCTGCGCGTTGCTTGCGAGCCCCAATCCGGCGACGCCGGGCCACATCGGCGCCACGCGCGGCACGGCTCCGAGCGCGTGGACCGGCTCGACGAGACGGGCACGCTGCACCGTCCAATGAACGACGTCGGCAGGATCGAACGCCGGCGAGATCCTCCGCAGCATGCCGGTGAACCGCTCAAACACGACGCCATCGTCCTCGTGCTGCTCGGGCGCATCGGGATCGCAGTACTTGGGGAGGTAGACGAGCCGCAGGCCCCCGGTGTGGTCCGTGCCCAGCACGTGCGAGGTCTCCACGACGGTTGTGATGGGGGTCGGGTCGCAGATGTTCACGGCGTAGTAGGGCGAGACCGACGCCCGCACGGCCATCACGACGGAGACGACGCCGAGGTACCGGCGCGGATACGCGTCGAGCAGCGGGCGCAGGGACTCGGGCAGCAGTCGGGCCAGCGCCGGCGGCTGGAGCGTCGGGATGACGAGATCGAAGCGGTACGTCTCGCCTCCCACCCGCACTCCGGTCACCGCGCCGCCGTCGATCACTATGCCCTCGACTGGGACACCGGTCTCGATCGCGGCGCCGTGGGCGCGGGCTGCGTCGGCGGCGGCGTCGATCAGCCGCTGGTGGCCGCCGACGACGTGGCCCATCTCCTCGGCCTGCCCGCGGCCGGTCCGCGCGCTGGACATGCGCCGGGTCCGAGCCCAGAGGTACGTGGCCGGAAGCTCGGCGTGCCGGCCTTCGAAGCGCGAGTCGAGCAGCGGGGTCCAGATGCGCCGGGTCACCCCGGCGCCGCAGGTGCGCACCAGCCAGTCGTCGAGCGCCACCCGCTCCAGGCCCGCGTACGAACCGCGCAGCTGGCAGTAGGCGACGAAGGCGCCGAGCCGCAGCCGCTGCCACGGTGTGAGCGGAGTAAACCGGAGGAAGTCTCCGACGCCGTTGAAGTCGTGCAGGCCGCCATCGATGAAGAAACCGGCGCCGACCTTGCGGAACCGCAGCTCGTCGCCGATCCCGAGTTCCTCGGCGAGCCCGATGAGTGCCGCGTCCCCGGGCACGACGACGTGGTAGAAGCGGTCGACCGTGTAGCCGCCGAGCTGCATCGCGCCGGCCAGTCCTCCCGGCGCCGGCGCGGATTCGAGCACGGTGACCGCAGCCCCGGCCTGTGCCAGACGCAGGCCCAGGACGATGCCCAGGATCCCCCCGCCGATGATCCCGACGCGCGGCGCGGCGGTCATTCCTCGTGCGCGAGCGGCGAGATCGGCGGAGGCTGGATGCGGCCAACGAGCTGGGCAGCCACGAGCCGGAAGTACGCGAGGACCGTGGGGCGCAGGTTCATCTTCGACACCCCCTTGCGCTTGCGCCAGTCGTTGACTGTCGGGACCTCGGCCACCGTGGCGCCCGCGTTGTAGAGCTTGAGCAGCAGCTCGACGTTCGCGGCGAACCCAGGTTCGCGGACGAGCAGGTATCCGTACGTCTCGGCCGCCCGGCGCAGCGTGCCGGCACGGTAGATGCGGTAGAGCGACGAGAGCGTGCGGATGTCACGCAGCCCGCCGAGATAGCGGAAGGTGGTCGACACCGACTTCGACGCCGCCACCCGCCAGGGCTCGACGCCGATGATGCGCCCGCCGGGTGCGTACACGGAGGCAAGGACGAGGTCATAGCCTTCGTCGAACTTCGCGAGCATCCGGGGAAGATCGTTGAGATCGGATGTGTTATCGGCCTCGATGGTGATGATCGCGTCGTCGTCGGCCGACTCGCCGATCGCCGCCCGCAGGCCGGAGTTCAGGGCGGTTCCGAGGCCCCGGTTGCGCCGGTGGCGGACCACCGCAAGGTGCAGATCCCCACGATGCGCCTCGATGGCCTCGGCCGTGCCGTCGGTTGAGCCGTCGTCGACGACGATGACCCGAGCGCCCAGCTCGCGGGCACGCGGAGCCAAGTCGGCGAACAGGCCGGGGATGTTTTCGGCCTCGTTGTAGGCGGGGATGACGAACCGGATCACGCGGGGCCCTCAGGGAACCGGGGCTGGCCGGGGCATCGGCAACAGCGTCACCGGGCGCATGTTCTGGGCGGACTCTCGCACCGCCAAGGCCGCCGCCAGCGCCCGCGCCCCCTCGTGCGCCGTCACGGGCTCGGTGTCGTCCTCGCGGATGCAGCGGGCGAACGCCTCGAGCTCGGCGCGCAGCGGCTCGACCTTCGCCAGGGCGAAGCGCACGACCGTGCCCTCGGCGTCGCCGCGGACCAGCGCGAGCTCGTCCCAGCCCGTCGAGTGATCCGCCGCCTCCCGGTACCAGACGTCCTGCGTGACGTAGTCGGCGTGCAGCTGGCCGTTCTCGCCCAGGATCGTCAGCTCCCGCCGCTTGTCCGGCGTGAGCCAGTTGACGTCGAGCAGCCCGAAGGGCCCGTCGTCACCGAACCGCAGCAGCGCGGTGAGGAGATCCTCCTCTGAGGCATGCAGGAACCGGGTTCCCTCGGCCGAGACGCGGGTGACGTCGCGTCCGAGGACGTGCTGCATGATGTCGAGGTCGTGCGTGGCCAGGTCAAGGGCCACCCCGGCATCGCGGATCCGGGCCGGAAGCGGGCCGACCCGGACCGCCCGGATTCGGAAGATCCGCCCAAGCCGGCCCTCCCTGAGCAGGGCGGCGACCTTCACGACCGCGGGGTTGAAGCGTTCGACATGCCCGACCATGAGCTTGCGGCCGGCGGCTCGCGCCTCGCCGATCAGCCGCAGCGCATCGGACACCGTCGCCGCGACCGGCTTCTCGACGAGCACGTGCTTGCCGGCGCGCAGCGCCGCCCCGGCCACGTCGGCGTGGGTTGCGGTCGGCGTAGCCACCACGACCGCCTCGACGTCTTCGCGCGCGAGGACGTCGTCG
>CAZEKK010000330.1:0-3162 GCA_964512905.1 uncultured Solirubrobacteraceae bacterium | reverse complement strand
CTGCACGTCGAGGTGCGGGAAGAGCGCGTAACTCTGGAACACCGTGTTGACGTCGCGCCGGTAGGGCGGCTGGCGGGTGACGTCCTTGCCCGCCAGCTCGACCGTTCCGCTCGTGGGCTGCTCGAAGCCGCCGATCATCCGCAGCGTGGTCGTCTTGCCGCAGCCCGACGGGCCGATCATCGCGAAGAACGCGCCGCGCGCGATCTCGAGGTCGAGCGCCGCCACGGCGACGGTCTCGCCGAAGTGCTTCGAGATCCCGGTCAGGCGGATGTCGGGCGGCGTCGCGCCCGGGGGTGCGACGCCGCCGCCGTCCTCCAAGAGTCCCGCTCCCTCCATCGCCCCCATTCTGCCGCAGCCGCTCGCCCGGCGCTAGGCCGGAACCACGAGCACCGGGCGATCGGAGATCTGAAGCAGCTTGTGCGGCACCGAGCCGATGATCGCGGCCTTGATCGGATGGTCGCCGTGGGTGCCCACGACGATCATCCGGGCGTCGCGCTCCTCGGCGACCTCGACGAGCGCGTGCGCCGGCGCGACCTCGGCAGTGACCGTCTCGATCTCGACGCCCTTGGCCTGGGCCTGGTGCCGGGCGTGATCGATGACCTCGTCGGCGCGCTCGTGCAGCGCCGTCGCGTAGTCCTCGACCTCCCCCCCGAGCCGGCTGACCTCGAAGGCATAGACGACGACGACCCCGTCGCCGAGCGCCCCCGCCGCGGTGATCGCGGTGTCGAGCGCCGCGCGGGCGCATCCCGATCCGTCGTATCCGACCACGATGTCCGCCATCAGGACTCCCCTCCCGCCGGACCGCGGGCGATGACCGCGGGATCGGCGACCTCGAGCTTGCGCTGGAAGAACTGCTTGTGCCCGGCACCGCGCCAGATCAGCATCAACACCGCCCCGAAGAGCAGGAACCCGAGGCCGATGACCAGCGGCGGCCCGAGCCCGAACCACGACTCTCCGGACTCGGAGTTGGCCGGGTCCGAGAGGTCGATGCACGACTTGATGAAGAGGCCGAGCAGCATGATCGCGCCGAGCAGCGGGGCAACGCCCACGAACAGGAAGTTCCGCACGCTCTTGAAGAGCTCCCGGCGGTAGTAGATGACGCAGGCGACTCCGGTGAGGCCGTAGTAGAAGGCGATCATGAGGCCCAGGGCGGCGATCGAGTCGAACAGGATGTTCTCGGAGATCGCGGTCAGCGCGACGTACCAGACGACCGAGAGCACGCCGAAGATGATCGTCGCCGTGTGGGGCGTCAGGTAGCGCGGCGAGACGTTGCCGAACGGCTTCGGGTAGGCGCCCGAGCGGGCCATCGAGAGCGCCGTGCGGGCGTTCGGAAGGATCGTGGTCTGGCACGAGGCCGCCGCGGACGTCAGCACGGCGATGATCACGATCTTGTCGAGCGGTGACCCGAGGACGTCGCCGGCGACCACGCTCAGCGCGTCGTCCTGGTCGGCCAGGGCCTCCGGGCCGTTGAAGGCCTGCGCGGCGGCGGAGACGAGCACGTAGATGAGGACGAGGATGACCGTCGACGTCAGCGCCGCGCGCCCCGGTGCCTCGTCTGGGTTCTCCGTCTCCTCGTTCACCGTCACGGTGCTGTCCCAGCCCCAGTAGATGAAGACGGCGATCAGCACGCCGTTGACCACCGCGTCCCAGGAGTCGATCGCGAACGGGTTGAACCACTCCAGCGCCGGCTTGACGGCGTCGGGGCCCGCATCGCCGGCGTAGACCTTGACCAGCGCGATCACGGCGAAGAGCGCCAGGGTGATGATCTCGGCGCCGAGCAGGCCCACCTGGGTCTTGGCCGACAGCTCGATGCCGATGACGCAGATCCACGTCATGATCGCGATGAAGACCACGCCGACGATCGTCACCGCCCAGGTCGACTCGGCGGCGGCGTCCCAGCCGACGAGCAGGAAGGTGTAGAGGCCGGCGATCTGGGCGAGGTTGGCCATGACGATCGTGCCGGCGCAGGTGATCGCCCACCCGCCCATCCAGCCCATCCACGGCCCCATCGCCTTCGTGACCCACGAGAACGTGGTCCCGCAGTCGGGGTCGGCGCGGTTCATCCAGTAGTACGCCGCGGCGATGAACAGCATCGGGATGAAGGCGAGGATCATGATCGCCGGGGCCTCGAAGCCGATTCCGGCCACGCCGATGACGAAGCCGAGGCTCGCCGCCAGCGAGTAGCCCGGCGCCGTCGAGGCGACGCCGATGACGACGCCCGACACGAAGCCGATGGCGTTGGCCTTCAGGCCCTTGTCGCCGGGCGCGCTGCCCTCGCCGCTCGCCGGCGCCGCGATCGATGCGCTCTCCACGAAATCCCCCTCCCCGTTGCTGGACGCCGCCCTCCCGGCGCGGCGGGCGCGAGCCTATCCGCCTGGGCCGGCGAGCGCCAACTGCGGCAAGGCACGCTGCACGTCCGCGGCTTGTCCGCCGCGGACAAACGGCGGCATCGCGGGCTACGCGCTGACCGTCCGCCCGTCGACGAACCCGTCGGTGGCGAGGATCTCGCGCAGCACGCCAGGCTCGACCGGGCCGTCGGTGGTCACGACCATGACCGCGGTGACGTGGGCGTCCGTCTCGCCGGGCGGCTGGCGGCCCACGGCCGCGGTGCTGATGTTCACCCCGTGCTCGCCGAGAATGGTGCCGGCGCGGCCGATCATGCCCGGCCGGTCCTCGTAGCGAATGAAGGTGAGGTGGGGCTCGAGCTGGAGGTTGAAGCGCTCGCCCCACGCCTCGAGCAGGTGGGGCCGGTGGCGGCGTCCGAGGTTGGTGCCGACGACGCGGCTGCGGTGGCTGCCCCCGATCACGGTCACCCGGATCAGGTCGGTGTAGTCGCGGGCGGCGGCGGTCTTCGTCTCGGCGACGTCGAAGCCGCGCTCCTCGGCGATCGCCGGGGCGTTGACCTCGTTCACCGCCTCCTCGGTGTGCCCCGAGAGCACGCCGAGCAGCACGCCGACCGATAGCAGGCGCGTGTCGCGCTCGGCGATGCGTCCGAGGAACTCGATCTCCACGCGGTCGATCGAGGGCCCGGCGGCCAGCGCCGCGGCCAGCCGGCCGAGCTGGCGGCAGAGGGGCACCACGGGCGCGAGCACCTCGAGGTCCTCGGCGCCGATCGCCGGGACGTTGACCGCCGTGGAGACGACGCCGCCCGTCAGCGCCGCG
>CAZEKK010000329.1:0-3165 GCA_964512905.1 uncultured Solirubrobacteraceae bacterium | reverse complement strand
GTTGGGAACCGCGTCAAGGTCAAGGTCGTCAAGAACAAGGTGGCAGCCCCCTTCCGAATCGCCGAGTTCGACATCGAGTTCGGCAAGGGCATCTCGACCTCCGGCTGCATCCTCGATCTCGGTCTCGAGCACGACGTCGTCTCGAAGTCCGGATCGTTCTTCTCCTACGGGGAGGAGCGGATCGGCCAGGGCCGGGCGAACGCCAAGGCCTACCTCGACGAGCATCCGGAGGTCGCCGCGGAGATCCAGGCCAAGGTGTACGAGGCCCTGGGCATCGCGCCCGACGGGCGGCCGCCCATCGCCGCCGTGCCCGAGGATGACGAGGCCGCCGCCCCGCCGGTCGAGGAGCAGGCAGCCTGACCGGGCCCCTCCCTTCGCCGCCCGCCGGCCAGGAGCGGGTCCGGCACGCGCTCGACCTGGCTGGTCGCCACCTCGCCCGGCGCGATCGCACCGAGCAGGAGATCCGCCGCCATCTGGAGGCGCGCGGGATCGAGACGCCGGTCGTGGAGGCCGCGGTGGACGAACTGCGGTTGCTCGGCTACGTGGACGATGCGGGCTTCGCGGCGCGCTTCGCCGAGGATCGGCGGCTGCTCGACGGGTGGGGTGCGGAGCGGATCGAGCGCCGCCTGCGACAGCTCGGCATCGATGTCGACGTCGCGGCGGCCGCTGCGGCGGCGCGCAGCCGAGATGACGAGGCGGCCGCGGCGCTGGCGCTGCTCGCGCGGCGCTTTCCGGCCCTGGGCGGGGATCCGCGCGACCACGAGCGTGCCTACGCCGTGCTGGTGCGCAAGGGCTTCGAGCCCGAGCTGGCCGGCGACGTGGTCCGCGCGCACGAGCGCGCCGTGGCGTCGTCGTAAGGGCAGTGCGTCACGCCGCGGCGGCGCCAGGCGGCGCGGGGAAACAGGCGTTCGTTTGCGGCGGCCGCGGCGCGACAGTACGATCCCTGCGCGTTGACCTGAGTCCGCGAAGGACGAAACCGCAGCAAATAGCGACTTTTTCGACCCATGACCTTCATGACGGCACGAGCACCGACGACCGCAGGGCCCCCGGGCCACTTCCGACCCTCACGCTCGGCGCGCTGACCGCGCTCTGACGGCGCCGCCGCCGGCGGGCCGTCGTGCCGTTCCGACCCTCGCGGGCTCGGTCGACGCACCAACCGACAACGAGACCGAATCGGCCGCCCTCGCGGCCGAGGGGGAGACACCATGGAGATCGTGATCGCGGCAGCGGTGCTCGCAGCGGGGGCCGTGGCGGCAGCGCTGATCCTCAGCCGCTCGTCGGCCCGCCGGACGGGGCCGGGCCCGCGGATCGCTGGCGGCGGGGGCCCGCCGGCCGTGGCCGAGCCGCCCGCGGCGGCAGGCTCGGCCACGGCAGAGCTGCGCGAGCGCCGCGCCGAGATCGGGCGAATCGAGGAGCGCGCGCTGGGCAAGGAGCGGACGCTCGACGCCCGCCTCGCCGAACTCGACCGGGTCCGGGCAGAGCTCGCCGCCGAGAGCGATCAGGTCGCGGCCGAGCGCCGGGAGCTGGCCGCGCGGGTGGACGAGCACGTCCGCGAGCTCGAGCGCGTCGCGGGCCTGAGCGCCGCCCAGGCCCGCCAGGCGCTCATGAAGGAGGTCGAGGACCAGGCGCGCCACGAGCGCGCCAAGCTTCTGCGCGCGATCGACGAGGAGACCAAGCGCGACGCCGAGCGGCGCGTCCGCAACATCCTTTCGGTCTGCATGGGCCGCCTCGCCGCCGGCCACGCCGCCGAGACGACGGTCTCGGTGGTCCAGCTCGCCTCGGATGACATGAAGGGCCGGATCATCGGCCGCGAAGGCCGCAACATCCGGGCGCTCGAGAACCTCACCGGCGTGGACTTCATCATCGACGACACGCCCCACGCGGTCGTCCTGTCCGGCTTCGACGGCGTGCGGCGGGAGGTCGCGCGGATGACGCTCGAGAAGCTCCTCCAGGACGGCAGGATCCATCCCGCCCGGATCGAGGAGACCTACTACCAGGCCAAGTCCGTGCCGGCCGCGCTGCTGGCGCCGGCCGACGACCCGACGGCCGCGCTCGAGGCCGTGCTCGCCGACGTCGACCTGCCGGCGGAGCTCGCGATCGGCGCGGGCACCGGCGCCGACGCGGACCCGCTCACCGTGCGCGTGACCGCGGAGGGCGCGTCGGTGCTCGAGTCCGCCACCGTGGACGGACTCGTGCTGCGCCGCCGGCGCGCGAGGCTGCCCCGGCCGCTGGCGACGGGCGCCTACGCGCTGCGCTGGCTGCGCGCGCCGGCGGGCAGCGGCCGCACGCCGTCCGCGCCGCGCGCGTCGGCGCCGGCCTGGGCGCACCCGCCGCGCTGCCACCTCCCGGCCCCGCTCGCGCGCCCGCCCGGCGCGTGGGTGATGTCGGTCCAGCTCTACGGCCTGTCGTCCGACGGGGACTGGGGCATCGGCGACTTCACCGACCTGGCCGCGCTCGGCGTGCGTGCGGCCGCGCTCGGCGCCGCGGGCCTGCTGGTCTCGCCGGTGCACGCCCCCTCGTTCGGCTGGCCCGATCGCGGCTCGCCCTACTCGCCGTCGAGCCGCCTCGCGCTCAATCCCCTGTACGTGTCGGTGCCGCGCGCGGCCCGCCTCTTCCCCGCGCCGCTGTACGACGCGTGGGTGGCCCGCGACGACACCCGCGCGGCGCTGGCCGCGGCCCGCGCGGCGCCCGCGGTCGACTATCCGGCGGTCGGCGCGCTCAAGCGCGCGGGCTTCGAGCGGCTGTGGCGGGACTTCGTCGCGACCGCGCCGACCGCGCGCACCCGCGAGGCGGCCCGCGCGTTCGACGCGTGGCTCGCCGCCGCGCTGCCGAGGCTGCGGCCGCACCTGCTGTTCGAGGCGATCGCCGACGTCCACCGCGTCGCCGACCGGCAGGCCTGGCCCGCGGGGCTCGAGCATCCGGACACCGACGCGGTCCGCGCGTTCGAGCGCGAGCACGTCGAGCGCGTGCGCTTCCACGCGTTCGTCCAGTGGCTCGCCGAGCGACAGTGGCGCGAGGCCGGCGACGCGATGCGCGCGGCCGGCGCGACGCTCGGACCGATCGCCGACCTGGCGGTCGGCGCCGATGCCGCCGGCGCCGACACCTGGTCGCGACCGACGGTGGTCGCCGAAGGCATCCACCTCGGCGCGCCGCCCGACGCGTTCG
>CAZEKK010000328.1:0-3186 GCA_964512905.1 uncultured Solirubrobacteraceae bacterium | reverse complement strand
GCGTTCACCGGCAACAAGTTCGAGTTCCGCGCGCTGGGCTCGAACCAGTCGCTGGGCTTCCCGAACACGGTGCTGAACACCATCGCCGCCGACGCGATCGACGAACTCGCCGACGCGCTCGAGTCGAAGATCAACAACCACGGGGCCACGATCCAAGAGGGCGTGCTCGCGGTGGTCAAGGACGCCTACGCCGCCAACAAGCACGTCGTCTTCAGCGGCGACGGCTACTCCGAGGAGTGGCACGACGAGGCCGCGGAGCGCGGGCTGGAGAACCTCCCCACGACGCCCGACGCCCTGCCGGCGCTCATCAGCGAGCAGACGGTGAAGGCGTTCGCCCAGTACGACGTGCTCTCCGAGCGCGAGCTGCACTCCCGCTACGACGTGCTCGTCGAGCAGTACGTCATCACCCTCAACATCGAGGCCGAGACCGCGGCAACCATCGCCCGGACCATGCTGTTCCCGGCGGCGGCCCGCGCCATCGACATCCTCGACGAGGCCGACCTCGACGAGGCCAAGGACGAGCTGCACGGCCTGGCGACGAAGTTCTACGCCGCGATCCGCGCGCTCGAGGCGGTGAACGCCACGCACGAGGGCGAGGAGGGCTCGCTGGACCACGCGAAGTACATGCGCGACAAGGTCATCCCGGCGATGGCCGACGTCCGCGAGGTCGCCGACCAGCTCGAGAAGATCGTGCCCGACGATCTCTGGCCGCTGCCGAAGTACTCGGAGATCCTGTTCATCAAGTAGGCGCCGGGTCGGTCGCCTGGCGTTCCCGAGGGCCCCGCTGCGGCGGGGCCCTCGCTTGCTGTCGAGCGGGCTGCCGGCTCCCCGACCGCCGTGGTCAGCCGCGCCCGGCAGGGGCGGCCCCGGAAGGGAACGACTCCCCTGGGACCCTTCCGGATCCGCCCCTGCCGGTCCCGGCTGGCCGGCCGCGCCGGAATCCAGGCGCTGACAGCGGGGCCGTGCGGGGCGCGAGCGCATCTCGCTCTCGGTGCGACGTGCTCCGCACTCACGCCGCCCTTCAGCCCGGCGGCGCGGCCGGAGGCGCCGCGCCCCCGGGCGCTGGCCGCGCCCGTCCGTTCGACGGTGTTCGTGCCGACCGTGACGAATCGCGCTGGGCTCCGTCTTGGCACCATGGACCTTCTCCCCCGACCTGCGAGGCCACGTCCCATGTCACGTCGTCCCCTGACTCTCGTACTGTCCGCCGTCGCCGCGGCCGCGCTCCTCCTGCCGGCGACCGCGGGCGCCCGCCAAGGCGCCGACGATCCTGCCGGCGACGACTCGTCCGGGGGCGGGGGCGGCAGCGACGTCCGCGTCAACGGCTCCTGCACCCGGTCCAGCACGGCGAAGCTCAAGCTGAGCACCGAGAACGGCCGCATCGAGGTCGAGTGGGAGGTCGATCAGAACCGCTCCGGCGTGGTCTGGACCTGGCGGCTGGCGCGCGGCGGCCGGACCCTCGCGTCCGGCACCGCGACGACGCGGCGGCCGAGCGGATCGTTCACGGTCCGCCGCCTCGTGAGCAATCGCGCTGGACGGGACACGATCACCGCGACCGCGCGACGCGGCACCCGCGAGTCGTGCCGGGCCGCGGCGACGCTGTAGGCGTCCGCGGCAGCCGTCAGCAGTTCGGCCAGGCGCTGCCGCCGGTGCGCCTGAGCAGCAGCCAGGCGCGATAGTCCTGCTCGGCCTCCGAGGCCTTCGCGGGGTCGCCGCGCCCGCCGACCGACCGCCAGGTCCCGGGGTGGAACTGGTACTTGCCGCGATAGGTGCCGCCCGGCGAGAGCGCGCGGGGGTTGCCGCCGGATTCGCAGGCGGCGATGCGCCTCAGGCGAGCACGAGCGGATGCCGGCACGCGCCAGGCTGCCCGCGGCCCGCTGGTCGACCGACCGAACCCGAGGGCCCGCTTCGTCGCGGGCCCGACGATGCCGTCGGGTTCGAGGCCGCGGCGGCGCTGGAAGCGCTTGACGGCGGCCTCGGTGGCCGGCCCAAAGACCCCATCGACCGCGATTCCCAGGCGGCGCTGCAGCGCCTTGACGTCGAGGCCGCGGTCGCCGTCGCTCAGGATCTCGGTCGCGCGGGCGACCGGACCGGCTGGGCGGTCGGCGCTCGCGCCGGCTGGCACGATCGTGCCGGCGAGGCACGCCGACGCGGCGAGTGCCACGAGGGAGCGGCGGGGTGCGGTGGACGAAAGCGACATCCGTGACGGTGTGTGCTGCGCGCTGATGCCTGCGAGGTGAGCTGTCGGGCTCGCGTCGGCTGCGCCGTCGCTACGCCGCTCGTCGGCGGCGATTCGCCCCGGGGCCGGCGTCGTCACCGGCCCAGTGGGTCCCCCGCTCCCCCGCCGCCGGGCGGCAGGGGACTCGGCTGAGCGCGACAGGAAAGCAGATCTCCGCCCCGTGCGGGCGGATTCCCGCACGGTGCGAGGGATCTTGCAGAATATCTCAAGCTCATGTAGAGCTTTAGTATCTGGGAAGTACGCTCGTAGCGCTCTTCTTCAACCGGCAAGCAACCCTCGATTCGACATCGAGCTACTGGATCAGGTTGGGATCGGCGCCAGGATGCACGGCGATCCGCGACCAGCGCCAGGCACCAGCCGGCCAGCTGCACCACCAAACCTTGCCACGATCGTGTCAGGGTTGGTGAAATCGCTGCTAGCATCGAAGCGGATGCCGCGCGACTTCCTGGATGCCGTGCGCTCAGGCGTCGTCGTGTTCGACGGAGGCATGGGCGCGACGCTCGAGCAGTTCGACCTGACCCAGGAGGACTACGGCGGCCTGGAGGGCAAGTGCCACGAAGCGCTCGTCCTGAACCGCCCGGACGTCATCGAGGGCGTCCACGCCTCGATGCTCGAAGCCGGCGCGATGGTCCTCGAGACCGACACGTTCCAGGGCTCGCGGCTCAAGCTCGACGAGTGGGGCCTGGGCGAGCACACGCTGGAGATCAACACCAACGCCGCGCAGATCGCCCGCCGCGCCGCCGGCGAGCGCCGCTTCGTCGCCGGCTCGATCGGGCCGACCGGATTCCTGCCCGCCTCCGACGACCCGACGCTGGGCGGCATCACCTTCCGCGAGCTCGTGACGGTGTTCGAGGAGCAGGCGCGCGGACTCCTGCTGGGCGGGGCCGACCTGCTGATCATCGAGACCGCGCAGGACATCCTCGAGGTCAAGGCCGCGATCTTCGGCGCGC
>CAZEKK010000327.1:0-3196 GCA_964512905.1 uncultured Solirubrobacteraceae bacterium | reverse complement strand
CCGAGGTCGACGTCGAAGTGCTCGCGCAGGAGCGCCACCCCGGACTCGGCGATCGGCTCCTTCACGAGCACCCTGGCCCGTCCGGCCCGCGCGCCGGCGTCGTCTGGGGCGGTCACGCCGGGGCCGGCTCCGCCGGAACGCCCGCGTCGCGGAAGACCCGCTGGGCGGCGCCGACCCCGCTCCCGAGTTCGACGTCGGCGCCGAGGTCGCGCAGCGCCATCTCCAGACCCGCCAGGGACGTGATGATGTCGAAGGCGCCGAAGTAGCCGCAGTGGGCGATCCGCAGGATCCGGCCCTTGAGCTGGCCCTGGCCGCCATTGGCGGTGATGCCGTAGCCGTCGCGCAGCAGGGCGGGCAGCTTGGCGCCGTCGATCCCGTCGGGCAGGGCGACGGCGGTGACGACGTTCGCCCGGTCGTCCGGATCCCCGAACCGCTCGAGGCCGAGCGCTGCCGCGCCGGCGCGCGTGGCGCGGGCCAGCAGCGCGTGGCGGGCCAGGACCTGATCGAGGCCCTCGGCCTCGATCATCTCCAGCGCGACGTCGAGCGCGGCGATCAGCGTGACCGCCGGCGTGAACGGCGTCGCCGGCGCCGCCTTGCGCTGTTCGCCGATGGCCCGGGTCCAGTCGAAGTAGTAGCGGCCGCCCGGGCGTCCGGCGGCGTGCTCGAGCGCCCGCGGGGAGGCCGAGACCAGGCCGAGGCCCGGCGGGGTCATGAGCGCCTTCTGCGACCCGGTGACCACGACGTCGACGCCCCAGTCGTCCTGGCGCAACTCGGCGGCCGCCAGCCCGGAGACGGCGTCGACGGCGAGCAGCACGCCGCGCGCGCGGCAGGCCGCGGCGATCGCCTCGACGTCGTGGACCACGCCGGTCGACGTCTCCGACAGGGTGGCGAAGCAGACCCGGATGTCCGGGCGGGCGGCCAAGAGCCGGTCGACCTCGGCGGCATCCAGGCGCGCGCCCCAGCCGGGCTCGTAGCGCACGACGTCGGCGCCGTAGGCCTCCCCCAGTTCGATCCAGCGCTCGCCGAACTTGCCGGCGGCGCAGGCGAGGACGGGCACGCCGGGCCCGGCGAGGTTCGCCATCGCGGACTCCATCGCACCCGAGCCGCTGGACGCGAAGACCATCACGTCATTGGCCGTCTGGAAGACGGCGGGCAGCCGCCCGAGGACCCGCGCGAAGAGCGCGTCGAACGCCGGCGCCCGGTGGTAGACGACCGGCTCGGCCATGACCGACTGCACCCGCGGCGGCAGGGGCGTCGGCCCGGCGGTCATGAGGTAGTCCTTGATGAACGGGTTCATCGCGCGGCCGGCAACCATAGCGGTCGGCCGGCGTCGCCCCGGCCGCCCTGACGTGGCGTCGACGGTGCCCTACGACTCGTCGAAATCCGTCTCGATCCAGTCCATCATCGAGCGCAGCTGGCGGCCCTCCACCTCGATCTGGTGGTTGGCCTGCTCGTCGCGCATGCGCTTGAAGTTCTCCTGGCCGGCGCGGTTCTCGGCGATCCACTCGCGGGCGAATGCGCCGGATTGGATCTCGCCCAGCAGCTCCTGCATGGCCGCCCGGGACTCGGGCCCGATGACGCGCTTGCCTCGGGTCAGGTCGCCGTACTCGGCGGTGTTCGAGATCGAGTGGCGCATCCCGCTGATGCCCTTCTCGTACATGAGGTCGACGATGAGCTTGAGCTCGTGCAGGCACTCGAAGTAGGCGAGCCGGGGGTCGTAGCCGGCGTCGACGAGCGTCTCGTAGCCGGCCCGGACGAGTTCGGTCACGCCGCCGCACAGGACGGCCTGCTCGCCGAACAGGTCGGTCTCGGTCTCCTCCCGGAACGAGGTCTCGATGACGCCGCCGCGGGTGCACCCGATGCCCTTGGCATAGGCGAGCGCAAGCTGCAGGGCGTGGCCGGTGGCGTCCTGGTGGACGGCGACGAGGCCGGGCACGCCGCTGCCCTCGAGGTACTGGCGCCGGACGAGGTGGCCCGGACCCTTGGGCGCCACCAGCGCCACGTCGACGTCGGCCGGCGGCTGCACCTCGCCGTAGTGGATCGAGAAGCCGTGGCCGAAGAGCAGCAGGTTGCCGGCGGCGATGCCGTCGCGCACCTCGTCCTCCCAGACTTGGCGGTGGCGTTCGTCGGGGACAAGCATCATCACGATGTCGCCGCGGCTGGCCGCTTCACGGACGTCGAGGACCTCGAGGCCGCTCTCACGCGCCTGAGCGACCGAGCCGGACGACGGGCGCAGCCCGACGACCACGTCGACCCCCGAGTCCTTGAGGTTCAAAGCGTGAGCATGGCCCTGGGAGCCGTAGCCGATGATGGCCACGGTCTTCCCGGCGAGCAGCCCGAGATCGGCGTCGTCGTCGTAGAACATGGCGCGGGAGAGTAGCGATCAGGCCGACGCCGAGGCCACGAGCGCCAGGCCCGCCAGGGTCAGCGTGCCGTCGGCATCGGCGAGGGCATCCAGGCGGCGGTCGATCTCCTCCCGCAGGCGGTCACGGTCGGCCGGCGGGAGGCGCTCGAGGAGGTCGGCGAACGGCCGCGCGAGGTCGACGCGCTCCTCCCACCACTCGTCCCCGTCGGCGTAGGCGCGGACGAACGGCACCGGGTCGCAGCGGGCCTCGAGGAACCCGGCCTCCGCGAGCAGGCGCTCCGGCAGGCCCGGTCGCGCGAACGCCCACATCCCGGGGGCGTCGCGGTCGGCGCGCTCGGCCAGGCCGAGGTCGATGGCGGCGTCGGTCCCGACCGTGCTCCACGGGTTCTCCTCCGGCGCCGCCCACGCCGCCAGGGCCAGACGCCCGCCGGGGCGCAGGACGCGCCGGCACTCGCGCAGGGCCGCGCCGGGATCGGCGGCGAGCATCAGGCCGAAGCGGCAGACGATCGCGTCGACCGACGCGGTGCCGAGGTCGAGCCACTCGAGGTTGAGGGCGGCAAACTCCACGTTGGCCACGCCGGCCGCTTCCGCCGCGGCGCGGGCGAGGTCGAGCATCGGCTCCGACAGGTCGCTGATCACGACCACGCCGCCGGGCGCGACCGCCGGGGCCGCCATCAGGCCGAGCGCACCCGGGCCGGCAGCGAGATCGAGCACGCGCTGTCCGGGACGCAGGTCGGCGGCGGCGAGCAGCGCGTCGGTGACGGGCGCGATCGCGGCGTCGAACCGCCCGCGCTGGCGGCCCCAGCCCGGAGCGGCACGGTCCCACATCGT
>CAZEKK010000326.1:0-3207 GCA_964512905.1 uncultured Solirubrobacteraceae bacterium | reverse complement strand
GCGGCCTGCACGGCTGCACAACCGAGGCGTTCCGGCCCGCGCGCGTGCGCCCATGCATGGATGGCATGCACCCGAGCACGCGGTATCGGCGCACCTCGCCCCGTGTGCCGTTCTGCATGACGCGCCGATGACGGGACCGCTCACATCCGGCCCGGCAGAAGGCGCCGCCTGCACCGGCCTCGGGCGGACCGGCCCGGCGCCCGGCGCTCAGGCGGACCGCCGACGCACGGCCGCACACCGCGGCCGGCGAGCGCGCCGCGCCCTACCCCGGCCGCACCGGCGCCGGCATCTCGCAGATCGCGCCGTCCTCCGACCACACGCGGACGATGTCGCGGACCGAGAGCATCCCGGCGACCTCGCCGGCGTCGATGACGATGAGGTGGCGGAATCCGCCGCGGATCATCGAGACCGCCGCTTCCTCGAGGGACCAGTCGGGCGCCGCGAAGACCAGGTCGCGGGTCAGGTGGGCGCCGACGAGCTCGGTGGTGCAGTCCTCGCCGGCCGCCACCGAGCGGAGGATGTCGCGCTCGGTGATGATCCCCGGCCCGGGCTGCTCGGGATCGAGCACGATGGCGGCGCCGACGTTGCGCTTGGCCATCGCGGTGGCCGCATCCTGCAGGGTGTGGCCCGGACCAACCGTCACGGCGCTGGCCGTCATCCCGTCTCGGATTCGCACGTCTGGTCTCCCCCGCTTGCTTGCAACAGGTGGCGCAAGGCGGCAGGATACACCGTCGTACGAGAGCGCCAACGCGCCAGCTGCGCTTGCCTCGCGAGGAAATCAAACCGCCGCGCCCCCGCGACGCGTACCGAGAGTGATGCCTGTTCAACGACCAGCCACCATCCGCCACCGGACCAGCATCTTCGAGGACGCCACCACCATCGTCGAGCGCGAGTTCCACTCCGACCTCTCGCTCGACGACATCGCCGCTCGCATCGCGTCGTCGCGCCGCCAGCTTCAGCGCGCCTACGCCGAGATCGGGAAGACGACGTTTCGCGACCAGCTCACGTCCGTGCGCATGGAGCGCGCAGCCGAGATGCTCGCGACCTTCCCGCTCACCGTTCGCGAAGTGGCCCAGCGGGTCGGCTACCGCCAGCCCGCGCAGTTCGCCAAGGCGTTTCGCCGCCACCACGGCCTGGCGCCGTCGGAGTACCGAACCGCGAACCGCTTTCGCGCCCTCGAACTGCAGCCCGCCGAGGCCGCCTGAGGCCACGTCGGCCTCCTGAGCGCTCCGTCCGCCCGGGCGGGGCGCCCGCCTGCCCTGACCGATCGGCCCGGCGCGACGCATCCAGACGCGCCCGGTGACGACGTCAACGCACGTCGGGGTGTCACTCGTCGCGGCGGTGCCATAGGATCCCGCCCGCGATGGAGGAGGACCGGACCGCGCCCGAGAACACCCGCCGCGCCCACGGGAAGCACCCCGTGGCCGCGATGCTCGTCATCGGCGTCGTGGCCAGCGCCCTGGGCGTCGGCCTCGCCCTCCTGATCGACTGGTTCCCGGTCGCCGCCTCGTCGCAGGCCGATCCGATCGACACGCTCTGGGACGTCTGCATCGCGCTGTCGGTCCCGATCTTCGTGCTCGTGATGGTCGTCGTGCTCTACAGCGTCTGGGCGTTCCGGATGCGTCCGGGCGAAGAGGATCTCGACGGCCCGCCGATTCACGGCAACACGAAGCTCGAGATCATCTGGACGACGATCCCCGCCCTGCTGATCTTCGGGCTGATCGCCTACTCGTACGTGGTGCTCGTCGACATCGAGGAGAAGCCGGCGAACGAGATGGTGGTCGAAGTGATCGGCCAGCAGTTCGCGTGGCAGTTCATCTACCCCGCGAAGGACGGCAAGCCGGTGGTCAGCGACCGCCTCTATTTGCCCGCGGGCAAGTCGGTGCAGTTCAGAATGAAGTCGCGCGACGTGATCCACGACTTCTGGGTGCCGGCCTTCCGGGTCAAGCTCGACCTCGTGCCGGGCCTCGAGACGAAATACCGCGTGAAGCCGATCCGCGCGGGGACGTACGACATCGTGTGCGCCGAGCTCTGCGGGCTCGGGCACTCGACGATGCGCCAGACGGCCTACGTGCTGCCGGAGCCGGCGTTCAACCGCTGGATGCTGAGGCAGCGGGTGCGGGCGCAGAGAAGCTGATGGGCAACGTGATGGAGGAGATCCGCTGATGGCCGCCACTCTTCGCGCCCCCGGGCTCGCCCGCGGACTGGCCAGCCTGGTCCTGGGCATCGTCTTCTCGTTCGGGTTGACGGTGCTGATCCGAGCCCTCTACGGCTTCGACCCCGTCATCGACGGCGACGCGATCACCGTCGTCTCGCTGATCGCTGCCCCGCTCTTCTTCCTCGTCGGCCTCGGGGCGTTCGACTACTGGTTCTACTGGGCTTCCGGCCGCAAGACCCGGCCCGAGGACCACTCCCAGCACGGCGCGAACAGCTGGAGGGACTACTTCCGCGTCAACACCGACCACAAGGTCATCGGGATCCAGTACACGGTGACCGCCTTCTTCTTCCTGTTCGTCGGCGGCCTGCTCGCGATGGTCATCCGGGCCGAGCTGGCGGCGCCTGGGCAGCAGTTCGTCGACGCCCAGGCCTACAACGGCGTGTTCTCCGTCCACGCCGCGATCCTGATCTTCCTCTTCATCATCCCCGTGTTCGCGGGCCTGGCGAACTACGTCCTGCCGCTGATGATCGGCGCCCCGGACATGGCCTTCCCGCGCCTGAACGCGCTGTCGTTCTGGCTGCTGCCGATCGCCGGCGTGATGATGATGGCGAGCTTCGTGTTCCCCGGCGGCTCGTTCGCGACGGGCTGGACCGCCTACGCGCCGCTGTCGACCGACGCCCCGCTCGGACAGATGTGCTTCTCGATCGGCGCGCAGTTCGCCGGCGCGTCGTCCGTCGCGACCGCGCTGAACTTCCTGGTCACGATCATCACGATGCGCGCGCCGGGCATGAGCTTCTGGCGGATGCCGCTGCTCGTCTGGGCGAACTTCTCGACGTCGCTGCTGGTGGTCATCGCGACGCCGTTCGTGGCCGCCTCGCAGTTCTTCATCCTGCTGGACTGGGCGCTCGGCTTCGACTTCTTCAACGCCGCCGCGGGAGGAGACGTGCTGATGTACCAGCACGTCTTCTGGTTCTACTCGCACCCGGCGGTCTACATCATGATGCTCCCCGGGTTCGGGATCATCAGCGAGATCCTGAGCGTGAAGTCCC
>CAZEKK010000325.1:0-3223 GCA_964512905.1 uncultured Solirubrobacteraceae bacterium | reverse complement strand
CCCTTGCGGTCGAACGTCAGCGTGATGCAGGTGCGCCCGAAGCCCGTCGACAGGACCTGCGGATTGCGGCCGAGCGGGCCGCCGAACTCGGTGTAGTTGTCGGTCTGCCAGGCGTCGTTGTGGACGCCGTTCTTGGGGTTGGCCGCCATCAGCGGGTGCTGCCACGCCGGGCGGACGCCGGCCACGGGGGCCGGCGTGCCGGCGGCGCCGACGTAGGCCGGGACGGTGGCAGCGGGCCCGGTCGGCGCGATCGGGATGGCCTTCTCGACGGCGGCAGCGGCTCCCGCCGGCGCGGCGAGCGCGGCGCAGGCTGCGAGCAGGCCCGTGCAGATGAACGACGACCTCATGGAATCCCTCCTCGACCCAGATGCGGAAACGCCCGGCGGTGCAGCCGGTGCCGGACTCGGATCACCCTATCCGGTGCGCGCCGGCCCGCGCGCCGCCTGGCGATCGGCGTGAGCCGCTACCCTCGCTCGCCCCATGGCCAGCGACGAGACCGAATACGCGCCCGCCGCCCAGCCCTGCTCCCCGTGCCGCGGGACCGGGCGCGTCGTCTCGGGCCTGGGCGGCGCGCCGCATGAGCTTCCCTGCCCCTGGTGCGGCGGCAGCGGCGTGTTCGCGCCCGGCCACGATGCGCAGGAGCACGCCGCCGAGGGGAGCACGGCCAGCGACGCCTGAGCGCCGCCGCGCCGCGCTGGACGAATCGACGGTTTCCGCGGCCGCGGGTCAGCCCAACGGGCGCGGCGGCCGATGCGGGGGGCGATGGCCGGACGGCAGCGAACCGCCTCTGCCCGGCTCCTGGGATCCCGGGGCCGGGGCATCGCCGCGACCGCGGCGCTGGCCGCCGTGCTCGCGCTCCTGGCCGTCGTGCCGCGCGTGGGCGCGGCCTGCGGTGACGACGGCGGCCAGGTGACGACCATCTTCTCCTTCGGGGCGTCGCTGATCGCGTCGGCCGGCAACGGCTGCCCGCACTACCCGGACGCGGTGCTCACGGTCACGCCGACGTCGCCGCCCGGGTCGACCCTCACCGGGTCCAGCGGGAAGGTGATCCACAGCGGCGGCGCCAACGGCGCCGCGATCGTGACGCTCGACGGCTCGGGCTCGAGCGACCCGGACGATCCTCCCTCCACGATCACCCGCTACGAGTGGGACTTCGCCGGCGACGGCAACTACATCGATGGCGCGCTGACCGGCGTCGAGGCCGGGAAGGTCTACGGGCGCGGGCGCCACCTCGTCCGCCTGCGGGTCAGCGACAACGACGGGCCGCCCAAGCTCCTGGACACCGCGGCGTTCGAGATCAACGTCACGAACACGACGGTGTCGCTCGGGGCCTCGACCACGACGCCGCTGTCGGGCGCCTCGGTCACCCTGACGGCGACCGCGACGAACCCGGACGGCGGGATCGCCTCCTACGAGTGGGATCTCGACGGCGACGGCAAGTTCGGCGGCGCCGCCGACCAGTCGACCGCCACGAACTCCGTGACCACGAGCTGGCCGACGACGCGCACCGTGCCCGTGCGCGTGCGGGTCACCGACGATTCGGCCACCGCCGGGGCCGCGAACGCGCGTGTGACGAGCGCTCCCGTGAGCATCGCCGTGCAGAACCGCCCGCCCGTTCCGGCGTTCTCCGCCACGCCGCCGACGCTCGTCGGCGTCGCCTCGCCGCTCAGCGGTGCGGCCTCGGCCGATCCGGACGGCACGATCGCCAAGTACGAGTGGGACTTCGACAACGACGGGACCTTCGAGGTCGACGGCGGCGCCTCCGCAGCCATCACGCACGCCTTCCCGGTCGCTGGCGCTCCCGTCGTCGGCCTCCGCGTCACCGACAACGACGGCGGCACCGCGACCACGAGCGCGCCCGTGCTCGTGACCCGCCGTCCGATCGCCGTCATCGCCGCCCAGCCCAACCCGGCCCCGGCGGGGTCGACGATCCTCTTCAGCGCCGCCGGGTCGGGCGCGGTGGACGGCACGACCGCGCGCCTGGACTGGGACCTGGACGGCAACGGCAGCTTCGAGACGCCGACCGGCCTCGCCAACTCGGTCCAGCGCCGCTACCCCAACCGCGGCACGATCTACGTCGGCGTCCGGGTCACCGACTCCTTCGGCGCGACGGCGTCTGCGACGGTCGCCGTCGTGCTCACCGACGCCGACGGCGGCGGGGGCGGCGGGTCCGGGGGCGGCACCGGGGGCGGCAGCGGCGGCGGGACCGGCGGCGGCGCCGGCGGCGGCGCGGGCGGCGGCGCCACGGCCTTCTCGGCACGCCTTTCCGGCAACGCCATCCAGCGGCTCAAGGACGTGCGCCGCAAGGGCATCGCCGTCGCCTGCTCGGCGAACCGAGCGGCCACGTGCCGCGTGAAGGCCGTCCTGCCGGCCGCGGCGGCCAAGCGCCTGGGCCTGAAGGTCAAGGGCCGGGCTCCCGCCGTGCTCGGCACCGCCACGATCCGCCTCGCTCGCGCCGGTCGGGCTGCCGGACGGCTGAAGCTCTCGGCAAAGGCCAAGCGCGCCCTGGCCCGCCGGCCGCGCCTGGCCGTCCAGGTGCGCGGCACGGCGACCGATGCGCGCGGCAAGGCCGTCTCGCTGGTGCGCGTCGTGCTCGTGCGCCGGTAGGCCGCCGCTAGGCCGCCGGCGCGATCTCGAGCCTCCCGACGGCCGCGCCGGCCTCGCCGGCCGGTTCGGCGCTCGGCGCCAGGCGGACGGCAAACGTGCCGGTCTTCTCGGCGAAGAACTCGAACCGGGCGGGGGAGTTCGGCTCCGCGGCCTCACGGCGGTCCAGGCCGTCGATGGTGACGACCCCGGGCGCCGAGGACGCCACCGTGAGGCGCACGAGGTCGCCGGACCGGGCCTTGACGACGTCGTCGGACGTGCTGCCCGCCGGCAGGGACAGGTCGATGGTGCGCGCCACGGTGCGCGGCGCGGTCGTCGTCGTCGGCTGGGTGGCCGTCGTGGCGGGCTGGCGTGCGGGCTCCGGGGCCAGCGCGGCGGCGACGGCGCCGATGACCAGCAGGACGACGAGCAGGGCTGCGAGGCGGCGGCCGACCATGCCCGGAGGGTAGATGAGCCGGTGTCGCGGGCCGCGCCACACCGCCCGGAACGCACGATCGCGTTCACCGCCCTGGACAGATGTCCACAAAGGTCAAGCTGGCGCGCGGGGGGGTCGATAGGGGGGATGCCAGACCAAGGTGCTCAGGGCAAACCGTCCGCGAGGGCGGGACGCAAAGCCACG
>CAZEKK010000324.1:1963-3229 GCA_964512905.1 uncultured Solirubrobacteraceae bacterium | reverse complement strand
AGGCGTCGCAGTCCTGCCGGTGTCGGTCCAGCCCATGCGTCTCGTTCGTCGCGGAACCGGGTGGCAGCTCTTTCGATGGGGGTTCAGCCGCTGTACGCTGCGGTCGCCGATGCGCCCGCAAGGCCGAGGACTCCGAGGTCCAGCATGTCGGGTCGTCGCAGTGCTTCTCGCTGCGGGATTCATCCTGGGCGCAGCAGCGCCCGCGTCCGCCGACCGCAAGCAGATCGTCGTCGGTCAGGGCCGCCACCCGTCGGTTGCGGTCACCTCGGACCGGGACGCCGGGATCCGCGCGCACATCGTGTGGGGCGCACCCTCCGGATCGGACCCGGCTGCGCCGGACGACGCGATCGGGTATTGCCGCTGGCGTCTGGGAGCCGGGGGCTGCGAGCTGCGCAAGATCTTGCTGCCGCTGGGGTCTGCAGGCTCCTTCTCCGCGCCGGAGATCCACCGGGTGCTCCCGCCCGTGAGGCGGGGCGCCGTCGGCGGCAAAGAGACGCTGATCATCACCGACGGGCGCTGCTGTGGCACTGAGGTGAGCGGCCGCTGGATGTTGATCTCCCGCGACTTCGGGAACACGTGGGCGGCCTCACGGGTCTCGCTGCTCGGCAGGGGGAGCTTCGGCGTGCGCCGCGCCGGGCTGCTCGAGCTCGTGCACCCCGAGCAGCCGACCGGAATCCTGGGGCGAGATCCGACCGCCGATGACGGCCCGGCGCTGACCACCGTTGGCGGCAGCACCTTCTCGTTCGGCCTGCCGGTCGAGCTCGACCACGTGCCGGATCTGTACGCGCCCCCGCCGCTCGCCGAGGACTTTCCGGCGTTCACGGCGCTTCCCGGCAGCGACCGGACCGTCTACGCGGACGCGCTTGGCATCCTGTCCGACGGTCGGCCGTTTGCCGTCGGGTACGCCAGCGATGCCATGGGCCGCGATGCGTTCATCCGCACCGCTCGGAGCGCGAACGGCAGCCGTGACACCGCCGGCGGCTGGACGCCGTGGGCGCCGCTGAACCTCCCGCGGGACACGCGGGACAACGCCAGCACCGACATCGAAGGCGTCGCCACGGCCAACGTGCCCGCTCTCCTGGTCCGTGAGCTCACCACCGAGGAAGTGCTGTGGGCTGTCCTCATCCGCGGCGGGCGCGCTGCCGAACGGCAGCTCGTCGCCGGGGTCACCGGATCCCCTGTCAGCGACTTCAACATGGCCGCCCTGGCCGCCTCCGGCAATTTCGCCGCGGCGTGGGTCAGCCAGCAGGAAGGCTGCCCGCGCGG
>CAZEKK010000324.1:0-1863 GCA_964512905.1 uncultured Solirubrobacteraceae bacterium | reverse complement strand
TCCGCTCCGCCATCTTCACCCTCAGCCCGCCCGCTTGCCGGTCGCCCAGGACGGGCGACCGCTGCCAAGCCCTTCGCCGCCCCGTCAGCATCACCCGCAGCCGCCGCCCGCGCGGCGGCAAGCTGTTCACCGTGCGCTTCACGGGCCTTCCGGCCCTGCGCGGAGTCAGCACCTCTGCGCCGACGAAGAACCGCCGCTGCGGCGTCGACGCCTACCTCTACCAGCTTCGCGCCGTCGTGCGCTTCGACACCGGCAGGCAAACCACCGTCAGCCGGAACCTCTCCGTCTGCCCGCCAGTCCGGTAGGCCCCGCTGTCGATCCCGCCCTCCCGGACGAGGACCAGAAGCGCCCGGCGGCTCAATCCGGCGACGCTGGCGCGCCCGCGCCTTGGCGAACAGCCCTGCCGCCGGTCCTCACGGGCGATCGAAGCGCCCGCGTGAGGTGAGCGGTGTTCGCTGTGCCACCTCGGGCAGGTACTCGTCGAGGAAGATGCGGGCGACGAGCTGCTGGCGCGATGCGACGCCGAGCTTGCCGTAGAGGTTCTTGATGTGGTCCTCGACGGTGTGCGGGGAGACGACGAGCGTCTCGGCGATCTCCGCCCTCGACAGGCCGAGCGCGAGGAGGGTGGCGACCTCGCGCTCTCGTGCGGTGGCGCCGAACGCCTCGAGCCGAACCGTCGCGGAGCGCGCCGCGCTCGCCCGCTCGATGACGATGGCGACGCGACCGTCGCGCGACGGACCGGGCAGCGATGCGTGGAGCGTGACCCAGCCGCTGCGGGCGGGGACCGTGACGACGTTGGATCCGCTCTGAGCGGCCTGCGGTGCGTCGCGGACGAACGACGCCAGCGAGAGCACGGACGTCGGGAGCTCATGCTCCGCGTAGGTCAAGCCGTCGGCGCTGATCTCGGCGAGCAGCTCCCGAGCCGGCGGCGTGATGAGCTCCACGTCATCTCCGGCGCCGAGCACGACGAGACCGGGAGCCTCGACGCCGGTGACCCGGCGCGCGGCGTCGAAGCGCAGCGACGCGCGGATCCCTCGCGCGATCGCGCCGGCGACGGCGGCGAGCGCGTCGGCGTCGCGCTGCTGGAACGGTCCGCTGGCGCTGCGCCGGGCGATGTGCACCGCGCCCCAGGCGCGGCCGCGGATGACGAACGCTCCGCGCATCTCGTGAGGGATGCCGGCAGGCAGCAAGAGGTCGCGGTAGCGCGCGCTGCTCTGCGGGTTGCCGCGCGTGACGTGATCAAGAATCCCGACCGGAACCCGCCGCCCGGCCAGGTCGGCGAAGGTGTTGACGTCCTCGACCATGTACTCGCTGCGGACCAGCAGCTCGCCGGCCGCCGGAGCTTCATGCGACGCGAAGATCCCGCGCCCGATCAGCTCCGCGGGGTCGTCGCTGGTCAGCAGCCGCGTGTGCGGGTCCAGCGTGTGCCAGCAGCTCGCGTCGTTGTCGATCACCTTGCGAAGCCTCGGCGAGATTTCGGCAAAGAACTCCAGGCGCGGCAGCCCCTTGGCCGCGAGGAGGTCGATCTCGTCGATGAGCCGCTCGACCGAGCGTTCCATGCCGCCAGTCTCCCAGCTCGCGCAAGAAAGATCCCCCTGTCCGGGGGGATGGTCACGCGGCCCCGTGGCGGTCACGCTGCACCCATGACCACGCTCACACCCATCGCTTGCGAGCCCCACGCAGGAGAGCACCTCTGGTTCTTCGGCGGGCTCACCACCATCAAGGCAGACAGCGCCGCAACCGGCGGGCGCGTGATGGTGACCGAACAGCTCGCGCCCCGCGGCAGCGGCTCCCCGCTGCACGTCCACCACAACGAAGACGAGTGGTTCTACGTCCTCGAGGGCGAGCTCACGATCTGGGTCG
>CAZEKK010000323.1:0-3231 GCA_964512905.1 uncultured Solirubrobacteraceae bacterium | reverse complement strand
ACCATGACCCTTGCCGGACGGATGGTGCCGGCGGCGGTCATGAGCATCGGGAAGAAGCGCTTGAGCAGCGACGCGCCGAGCAGGACGGCGCGGTAGCCGGCGACGTTGCTCTGCGAGGAGAGCGCGTCCATCGACTGGGCGCGCGAGATCCGCGGGACTGCCTCCAGCGCGAAGGCGGTCGCGCCGGACTCGGCCACGGCCTTGACCCCGGCGCCGTTCGTGAGCGGCGCCAAGAACGAGATCAGAACGCTGCTGCTGCCGAGCCGCGCCGCCTCCTCGGCGCTCGGCGGCGCGACCTTGACGACCACGTCGGCGCCCCACAGGGCGGCCTGGTCGCTGGTGACCGAGGCGCCCGCCTCGGCGAAGAGGTCGTCGGGGATGAGCGCGGCGGCACCGGCCCCCGACTCGACGAGAACCTCGTGCCCGGCGCCCGCGAGCTTGCGGACGACCTCGGGGACGAGGCCGACGCGATCCTCCCCGGGGACGTGCTCCTTGACGGCGGCGACCTTCATCGGGGCGGGAACGCTAGCGACTTTCGCCCGCGGCAGGACGGCTCACCGCGCCGGCCCCAGGATCACGGCCGCTGCGGCCCCGGCGGCCCGGGCGAAGGCGAGCACCTTCGCCTCCGACAGGACACGGGCCTCCGATGGGCTCGAGCCGGCCGGTGCGGACGCCGGCGGGGGGGCGGCAGGGGCCGCGGGCGCGGCGGGCGTTGCCGGCGCGGCTGGCGCCGCAGGGGTGGCTGCCGCCCCGGACCGGCGGGCCCGCGGCACCGGGGACAAGGGAAAGGCGGTCCGCGCGAAGGCCACGAGCGCCTGGGCGGTCACCCACACCGGCGTCTGGCCGCTCGTGCGCGAGTAGCGCACGCTGCCGTCGGGAGCGACGAGCGAGCGCAGGTAGGCGGGGCCCGACCGGCCGGCGCCGCGCCGGCGCAGCCCGTCGGGCCGGGCGCCGGCGGCGATCGCGCCCTGGACCGCCCAGGCGGTCGACTGGGCGTTGGATCCGCCGCCCGGCGTGAGCGGAAAGCCGCCGTCGGCGTTCTGAGCGCGGCGCAGGAAGGCCAGGCCGCGGCGGGTCGCCGGGCCGCGCTGGCCGGCGGCCGCCAGCGCCTGCAGCGGGGCGCTCGTGTCGTCGACGCCGCTTGGGACGCCGCGGCGCGCAAACGACCAGCCGCCGTCGCGGTTCTGCTGGCGGCGCAGCCAGGCAGCGGCACGGCGGACCGCCGGCGAGGACGGCGGGCGGCCCGCTGCCCGCAGCGCCAGCACGCCGAACGCGGTGAAGCTGACGAAGCCGTCGAACGACCCGTCGGGGCGCTGGCGCCGCAGGAGCGCGGCGACGAGGTCGCGACCCGCGAAGGCGCGCGGCGAGATGCCCGCCGCCGCCAGCACGAGAATCGTCCGCTCGACCTCCCCGGTGTCGGTCAGGGTCCGGGCGGCGCGGCGCATCGCGTCGACCGGGTTGCGCCCGCCGCGGCGCACGTCGAGCGGATTGCGGCCCGCGGCGGCGAGGCCGAGCGCCGCCCAGCCGGTCTGCAGCTGGCTCGAGGCGGCGCGGGGCGCGGGCCCGAAGCCGCCGTCGGCGTTCTGGGCGCGCTCGAGGTAGCGCAGCGACGCCGCGGGAACCGCCGCCCGTCCCGGAGCCGGAGCGACGGCGGCGCCCGCCGCCACGAGCAGCGCGGCCAGCAGCACCGCGGCGCCGGCGCCGCGAGCGGCGCTCGACGATCGCTGGCCGGGCTGAGCCGGCACGGGCAGGCCAGCGGTCCCGGCGCCCGGGCCGCCAGCGACCGGCCCGCCCGCGGAAGCTGCCACGCCGGCAGGTCCGTCCGAGGCCGCGCGCCACACCACGTCCGTCCGCAGGCGGAACCGCTCCAGGGCCCGCAGCAGGGCGGGCCCGAAGGCGAGGCAGAAGAGGACGTTCCCGACGGCGTGGGCGATGTCGAAGGGCGCCGCGGCGGCGCTGATGGCCAGGAACTCGGCCAGCGTGTGGCTGCCGCCGACGGTCACCCACGTCGACACGTTCATCACCACGCCGAAGGCCAGCCCGGCGACGCCGCAGGCCGCGGCCAGGCCGAAGCGGCCGATCCGGCGGCCGGTCGCCCGCGCCAGCAGCGCTCCGAGCAGCCCGACCATGCCCCAGGCCGCCATCTGCCACGGCGTCCAGTACCCCTGCCCGAAGAAGAAGTTCGACGCCAGCGCCGCCACCGCCCCGACGGCGACCCCGGGGGGTCCGCCGAGCGCGAAGCCGGCGATGAGGACGATGTCGGTCGTCGGCTTGACGTTCGGAATCGGCGCGAAGGCGATCCGCCCCACCGCCGCCAGCGCGGCCAGCGTCGCGACGAGCGCGAGCATCCGGCTGGACGGCCGGGTGCGCTCGTACCAGGCGAACGCCGCCGCCAGCGCGGCCCCCAGCACGGCGAGCGAGGCGGGCGCCCACGCCATCAGAGCCGCTCCGCCGCACGGATCGCGTCCCGGCGGGCGTTCGGCGCCGCGATGGCGCCGGCCGCCGGCGCGGCCTCCGTCATGGCGGCCCGCAGCACGGCGGCCCCGTGCGCCGCGAGCAGCGCCCCGCCTTCCCCGCCGAGCACCCGCGCCGTCTCGGTGGCGAAGTACCAGCCGTCCGCGAGCACCTCCGCAGCCGGGGCGTCGGCGAGCACGGCGCCCTCCCCCAGCAGCACGACCCGCTCGGCCGTCGCGGCGGCGAGTTCCGGATCGTGCGTGGCCACGACGACCGCCGCTCCGGCCGCCGCCAGTGCGTCCAGCCGCGCCACGAGCGCGTCGCGGCGCCCGTGGTCCATGCCGCGCGTCGGCTCGTCCAGCAGCACGGCCGCCGGGATGCCCGCCGCCGGATCGGTGACGATCGCGAGCGCCAGGCGCTGGCGCTCCCCGCCCGAAAGGTCACGGGGGTGGCGGTCGGCAAGCGGGGCGAGGCCCGCCGCCGCGAGCGCCGCGGGCCCCGCCTCGTCGCCCACCCGCTCGGCCACGAGGTAGTCGCCCGGGGACTGGAGCAGCAGGGCGACCCGGCCGGCGGCCTCGACGGCCCCCCGGGTGGGCGCGACGAGCCCCGCCGCGTGGCGCAGCAGCGTCGACTTGCCGGCGCCGTTGCGGCCCATCAGCGCGACGCGCTCGCCGGGGGCGAGGTCGAGGCGCACGTCGCGCAGGATCGCCCGCCCGCCCGGAAGCTCGTGCCAGACGCGCCGCAGCCGCAGGGCTGGCGCGGTGCCGCGGCGGCGCC
>CAZEKK010000322.1:1777-3250 GCA_964512905.1 uncultured Solirubrobacteraceae bacterium | reverse complement strand
CGGTCGCGGCCGCGGTCACTGCCAGGGCGAGACGGATGCCCGGGCCTTCGGCTCGCGGGCGGCGGTCTTGAGCGATCGGGGAACTTGGGGCGACCACAGTCGGGGTGCGGGGCGACCACGATCGGGAGTCTGGAACGACCGCGATCGGGGGTCCCCGGACAGCCGACCTGTATGGTGCAGGGGCGTCCGGCACCCCGCCGGCCGCGAGGCAGCTTGCTTTCAGGTCCCGCCAGGCAGTGCGGTTCGGGTCAGCGCTCACAGCCTCTCCGAATCCACCGCGGGCCTTCGTGCGCCGCAAGGAGCAGCACCAATGTCCCAGCAGTCCTTCGCCGATCTCGGCGTGTCCGGTGCCGTGTGCGCCGCCCTGTCCACCCGCGGCTTCACCGAGCCGTTCGCCATCCAGCGCCTCGTCATCGCCGACGTCCTCGCCGGTCGCGACGTGCTCGCCAAGTCGCCGACCGGCTCCGGCAAGACGCTTGCCTTCGGCGTCCCGATCGCCGACCGCATCGCCGCCACCGACAAGCGCCCCGCCGCGCTCGTCCTCGCCCCCACCCGCGAACTGGCGACGCAGATCGTCGAGGAGACGCGGGCGGTCGCCCACGCCCGCGCCCTCAAGATCGCCCCCGTCTACGGCGGCGTCGGCCTCGAGAAGCAGGCCCGGATCGCGGCCGCCGCCCACATCGTCGTGGCAACGCCCGGCCGGCTCGAGGATCTGCTCGCCCGGCGCGCGTTCACCCTCGACCACGTCCGCATCCTGGTCCTCGACGAGGCAGACCGCATGCTCGACATGGGCTTCAAGCCCCCGGTCGACCGCATCGTGGCGCTCTGCCCGCGCGACCGCCAGACGCTCTTCTTCTCGGCCACCCTCGACGGCGAGGCGGGGCGCATCGCCGCCGCCTACACCCGCGACGCGGTCCGCCACGAGCACACCCCGGCCGACGACCGGAAGGCCGACATCGAGCACCGCTTCCTCGCCGTGGAGCACCACGACCGGGTCAGCGCCCTGGTCCGCGAACTGCGGCGCCGCGACCGCGACCTCGCGCTCGTGTTCGTCCGCACCAAGCGCGGAGCGGACCGCCTGGTCAAGCGGCTCTCGCGCGAAGGCGTGACCGCCGCCGCGATGCACGGCGACAAGTCCCAGGGCCAGCGCGAGCGCGCCCTGGCGAGCTTCGAGTCCGGCCGCACCGACACCCTCGTCGCCACCGACGTCGCCGCCCGCGGCATCGACGTCGACGGCATCTCGCACGTCATCAACTTCGACCCGCCCGCTGACCGCGAGGGCTACGTCCACCGCATCGGCCGCACCGGCCGCGCGGGCCGCACCGGGATCGGCGTGACCTTCGTTGGCCCCGACGCGGCCTCCGACGTCGCCAAGATCGCCGCCGAACTGCGCCTCGAGCGCGAGTTCGCCGCGACCGGCTTCGCCGCGCGGTCCTCGACGCCCCGCCCGGGCTCCGGGCACGGCGCCGGCGG
>CAZEKK010000322.1:0-1677 GCA_964512905.1 uncultured Solirubrobacteraceae bacterium | reverse complement strand
CTAGGCCACGGCGCTCAGACCGCGGCCCAGTCGACGTCAGCACGTGCTCGCTGGCCCCGGCGACGAGGTGCTCGCGCTGCGCGTCGTCGGTGAGCAAGCGCTCGATCATCGCCGCGGGGTGCTCGGGCCGGCCGGTACTCGTCGCCACGGCTGAGCACGTGCACGTCCGCCCCCGGCGCTACGAGCTGCTCGACGAGCGTGCGGACGTGGCGGGCGAGCCCGCCCTCGATCAGGGGCGGGCACTCCCAGGACAGGAGGAGGGGGACGCGCTGGATCACGGCTCGAGCAGCGGCGCCAGCGTCAGGTCGGGCGCCAGGTTGCGGAGACGAGGATCGCCGGAGTCCGGTGCGCCCATCGCCGCGTCGAATGCCGCCGTGTGACCGCCAGCCCGCTCGCGGGGGTAGGGGCCGGCCGTGCCGCGCGCCGCCAGCCAGGCCCAGTCCGACGACTGCAGCGCCAGCAGCTCACGGGCAGCGCGCGGGGCCGCGGCGCCGGCGGCCCGCGCGAGGCGCAGCTCGGCGGCACGGGCCGACCAGGCGAGGTCGGCGACCGCCGGGCCGTCCCACGTTGCGAGCGTCCGGGGCTCCCCCCAGGAGGTCGCAGGGAGCTCCGGCGGCGCGGGCGCCGGGTCCGTGCGGGCCAGGGCGTCGTCGAGCCGCGCCAGCGCGAGCCCCTGTGCCGCCGCCTCGTCGAGCACGGCCGCGAGCCAATCGACGCCCTCGTGCCACCAGTGGCCGAGGAACTCGGTGTCCATCGCGCAGACGCACAGTGCCGGCCCGCCCAGGACCGCGGCGCCGGCGTCGAGCCGGGCGATCGTCCGCGAAACGAAGTCGGCGGCGTCGGCCGCCGCCTGCGCGGCTCCGGCGCGCGGGTCGTAGGGCCCGCCGCCGTTGCTCCAGGCCCGGTGGTGGTGGGTCGTGAGCCGGTGGTGGTCGCGGTAGGCCGCCGCGGCCGGATAGCCGCCATCGCTCCAGGCCAGCTCGTGCGTCGCGCGGTCGATCGGCACCAGGAGCGGGCCGGCGTCCGAGCGAAGCGGGCGCAGGTGACGCGGCGAGCCCGGGCCGAGGACATCGGTGAGGTCGACGCACGACGCGTGGACGCCCGCCTCTTCGAGCAGCGGCTCGACCCACGGCGCATGGGCGCACTCCGGCAGCCACAGGCCGCCCGCCCAGCCGCCGAAGCGACGCTGGTGCGCGGCGATGCCGGTGCGGAGCTGCAGGCGCACGCCGGCGTCGGTCGCCAGCAGCGGGAGGATCGCGTGGGTGGCCGCGGAAGTCCACGAGACGTGCGGCGCCAGCGCGGCGAGCAGGTCGCCCCCGATCGCCGCGAACTGCTCGCCGGCCGCCGCGTAGGCGCGCGCCGAGTGCTCCAGCGGGGCAAGGAGGTCGGTGGCGCCGGCGGCGCGGCAGCCATCGAGCTCCAGCCGGTGGGTCACCGTGCGGATGTCGCGCAGGAAGGCCTCGAACCGCGCCGGCGTCCCGGGCGCCTCAAGCTGGTCGGCGAGCACGGGCGTCACCGACACCGTCAGCGGCGCGCCGCCGCCGGGGAAGCGCGACTCCAGCAGCGCCAGCAGCGGCAGGTAGGACGTCGCCATCGCCTCCCACAACCACTCCTCGCCAAACGGCCAGGTGCCGAAGCCCTCGACGTAGGGCAGGTGGGTGTGCAGGACGATCGCCA
>CAZEKK010000321.1:0-3251 GCA_964512905.1 uncultured Solirubrobacteraceae bacterium | reverse complement strand
GGCGCCCGCCGGCCGCGGCGGCCCTCCGAGGCCGGCCCCGCGGCACCGCTGCCGCGCCGACGCCGCGGCGGCGTGGTCGTGGCGGGGGTCGCCGCGGCCCTGCTGGCGGCGGCGGCGGTCGTGGCGATCGTCAGCGCCGGATCGAGCGGATCGGAGAACTCGAGCCCGCAACCGGGTGGCGGCACCGGCGGCGCGACGACGGGAGCCGGCGGTCGCGACGACGCCGGCTCCGGCGAGACGGCCGCCGTGCGCCAGGTCCGGGCGGCCGTGGCCGCCTACGGGCGCGACTACAGCCGCGGCGACGTCGCCGCGCTGAACGCATCGCTCGCCCCGGGCTTCGCGTTCCAGGCCGTCGGCTACGACCCGGTCGGGCGAACCGAGCGCCTCGCCGTCTACCGCGCCCAAGCGGGCCGGGACGCCCGCGCAGCGGTCGACGCCTCCGCGGCGGCGGTCTCCGGCGCCACCAGTCGGGCGCCGACCGCGACCGCGCGCTACGAGATCACCTGCCCCACGTGCGAGACGCGGTCGGGCACGTGGACCTTCACCTTCGCCCGGTCGGGCGGGTCCCTGACGATCACGCGCATCGTGGAGGCACCCGACGTCCGGGTTCCCTTCTTCGCGCCGGGCACGGACCTCGACGTCGACGCCGTCGCGACCGTGGACGGCGGCACCGTGACCGTTGCCCGTGGCCGCTACGCACCCGGAAGAGCGACGGATCCGCTGGTCCTCCCGCTCACGGATGCGGGGCGGTCCCGCCTGCGGGAGGGCGACGAGGTCACGGTCGAGGTCGAGGCCGGGCCTGCGTCGCGCAGTCTGACGCGGACCTGGTAGCGCGTTCCTGCATGAGCGTCCCGGACCCGCGACGTGCGTCCACGGGCCCGGGCTTCTCGGTGCTTGCCCTCCGAGGCAAGTCTGCGGAAAGAGCGTACACGCGCCAGCTCACAGGTCAAGCGCAGGCGCGTCTCGCTCCGGCCGCGCCTCGGCGTTCCGGGCAGGCGACCGGCCGGGCCGCCGCGATGGGCAGCCCGGCCGGGTCGTGCGCGGGGTCCCGGCGGGCGGCTAGCGCTTCGCCGCCCCCTTGATCCGGACGAGCCTCGTCGTCGTCCGGCTCTTCGTCCCCTGGCCTCGTGTCACGGCCGTCAGGCGAATCGCGATGCCCCTCGCGCGAGCGGTCCGGGTGGCGCCCATCGCCTTGCGCGCGGAGAACGCCACCTTGACGTTGACCACGGTCGACCGTCCGGCCTTCACCCTGAAGGCCTTCGTGCCGACGTGGCGTCCCGAGCGGCTCAGGCGCAGCGTGCCCTGGCAGAACACCTTCGCGCTCTTGGGGCAGGTGATCCGGATCCGCGCGTTGCCGCGCGTGCTGACGCGCCCCGCGGCGAGGGCCAGGCCGACCTTCGGCCCGGCGGCCTGGACCTGCGGCTGGCCGCCGCCGTTGCCCTGGCCGCCGTTCTGACCGTTTCCGGGCGCCATCGGGATCTGGACGGTCTCGCACGCGGTCAGCGTGTCGATCGCGTCCGCCTGGGCGGAGTCCGCGTCGGCGCCGCAGTCGACCGCGTCCTGGATCGCGTCGACGGCCTTCATCGTGTCGCTCCCGGCCTGGCCGAACAGCTGGTCGGAGCCGCCGAGGCCCTCGAGGGTGTCCGGTCCGGCTCCGCCCACGAGTGCGTTGGCGCCCGCGCTGCCGGTCAGCGTGTCGGCGCCCTTCCCGCCCACGATCCGCTCGATCGTCCCGTCGATCGTGTCGCCTTCGCCCGCCTCGCCGTCGTCCGCGCCGCCGCCGATGGAGGCGGTGACGGGCTGGGTGCGCTGCGAGTAGGACACCGTGTCGTCGCTGCCTGGCCCGGCGCTCATGAGGTCGCCGCCGGTGCCGCCGTCGAGATAGTCGTCGGACGCCCCGGTGCCGCCGTAGAGCTTGTCGGCGCCGGTCCCCCCGAAGAGGTCGTCGGCCCCGGTGTCGCCGTGCAGCGTGTCGTCCTGGTTGCCTCCGAGGAGGATGTCGTCGTCGAACCCTCCGTAGAGGCGGTCGCCGCCGTCCTCGCCGTAGAGCTCGTCGCGCCCGGACTCGCCGAACAGGGTGTCGTTGCCCTGCTGGCCGCGCAGCGCGTCGTTGCCGCCGCGTCCCCGCAGGGTGTCCTTGCCGCCGCCGCCGCGCAGCGCGTTGTCCTCGCCGGAGCCAGTGATGACGTCGTTGCCGGCGCCGCCGGTGACGTCCTCGACGCTCGGCAGCACGTTGTCGCCCTCGTTGGCGGCGCCGTCGCTGCCGGTCTGGGCGACGTTGATCGTCAGTGCCGCGGTGCGGGCGCCGTAGTCGGCGAGGTCGCGCCCGGCACCGCCGTCGAGCGTGTCGCCGCCGGCCCCGCCGTCGAGGATGTCGCGGCTGCCGCCGCCGTCCAGCGCATCGTCGCCGCCGCGCCCGAACAGCTCGTCGAGCCCGCCCTCGCCGTGGAGGGTGTCGTGCCCGGGCCCGCCGAGCACGTCGTCGGTGCCCTCGCCGGCCCACACGTCGGCCCGCTGGGGCACCTGGTGGTCGACGGTGTCGTTGCCGTCCCAGGTCCAGTAGCGGATCGTGCCCACGTCCTGGTCCTCGCAGACGACGGTCTTGAGGTCGGGGCCCTGGTTGCACTGTGTGAAGGCCGGCGAGTACTGGACGTTGTACGTCGCAGGCTTCAGGTGCTCGGTCGTCGAGCGAAAGACGATCCGCCCGTTCTCGTGCGTCACCTTCACCTGGTCGATCCGCCCTTGGCCGGCCGTGTAGTCGAGCGCGGTGGCGTGGAGCGGATCGTTGATGTTGTTCCAGCCGATCGTGGCGTCCGCCTGCGCAGCGCCGGGAGCCGCTGCGGCGACGAGCGCTGCGAGTGCGGCGGCGCCGGCGACGGCGCGGGGGGAGCGGCGGAGGATGGAAACGCGTGGCATGGGGCTTCCTTTCGGGTTGGTAGGTGCGTGCCGCTCGGCCAACCACCCCAAAGGACTGGACTTACGGCCTTTCCGCGCCGTGTCGGCGGCGGCACGCCGGGGATGTCGCGTGCACGACACGATGCCGCGTCCGATCGAACATCCGTTCGCCTCTCTAGAATGCGGCCCCGTGTCGGCCTCAGGCCACATCACCGTCTCCGGCGCTCGCGAGCACAACCTCAAGGACATCGACGTCGCGCTCCCGCGCGACGCGCTGGTCGTGATCACCGGGCTGTCCGGGTCGGGCAAGTCCTCGCTGGCCTTCGACACGATCTACGCCGAGGGCCAGCGGCGCT
>CAZEKK010000320.1:0-3252 GCA_964512905.1 uncultured Solirubrobacteraceae bacterium | reverse complement strand
TAGCGCGCCCGCGCCCGCTCGGCGAGCCAGCCCCGGCGCCGCGTCCGTACCCCTGAGCGGCGACTCGCCGCCCCGTCAGACCAACCAATAGGATCCCGCTCCATGCCCGCACATGACGTCCTGATCATCGGAGCCGGCCTGGCCGGCCAGCGCGCTGCCATCGCCGCCGCCGACGCCGGCGTGTCGGTGGCGATCATGAGCAAGGTCCACCCCGTCCGGTCGCACTCCAACGCCGCCGCCGGCGGCATCAACGCAGCGCTGAATCCCGAGGACTCCTGGGAATCCCACGCGTTCGACACGATCAAGGGCTCGGACTACCTCGGCGACCAGGACGCCATCGAGATCATGTGCAAGGCGGCGCCGAACGAAATCCTTTGGCTCGAGCACCGCGGCGTCACCTTCCATCGCAACGACGAGGGCCGCCTGGGCACCCGCGCCTTCGGCGGGGCCTCGGCCGCCCGCACGTACTACGTCGCCGACATCACCGGCCAGGCCCTGCTCCACGTCCTCTACGAGCAGATGATGCGCTACCACGACCGCATCGACCGCTATGAGGAGTGGTTCACGACCCGCCTGGTCGTCGGGGATGACGGCGCGGTCATCGGCGCGCTGGCCCGCAACATCCGCGACGGGTCGCTCGAGGTGTTCACGGCCAAGAACGTGATCCTCGCCACCGGCGGCGCCGGGCAGGCCTGGAAGCCGACGACGAACGCCCTGATCTGCACCGGCGACGGCATCGCCCAGGCCTACGACATCGGGTGCCCGCTGATGGACATGGAGATGATCCAGTACCACCCGACGACGCTGGTGGAGAACGGTTTCCTCATCACCGAGGGCGCGCGCGGCGAGGGCGCCCACCTCTACAACGCGCAGGGCGAGCGCTTCATGGAGCGCTACGCGCCCAACAAGATGGAGCTTGCATCCCGCGACGTCGTGTCGCGCGCCGAGCAGACCGAGATCAACGAGGGCCGCGGCTTCCCGAACGGCGGGATCGCGCTCGACATCACGCTCGTACCGAAGCGGCGCATCCTCGAGGCGCTGCGCGAGATCGTGAACATCGGCCGGGACTTCGCGGGCGTGGACATCACGCAGGAGCCGATCATGATCCGCCCGGGGCAGCACTACATCATGGGCGGCGTGAAGACCGATGCCGACGGCCAGACGCCGGTCAGCGGCCTGTACGCCGCGGGCGAGGTGGCCTGCGTGTCGGTGCACGGCGGCAACCGCCTCGGAGCCAACTCCCTGCTCGACACCCTCATCTTCGGCCGCCGCGCCGGCGAGCACGCCGCCGCCCGGTCCAAGACGATCCCGATGCCGGAGATCGGCAACGGCCACGTCGCCGAGGAGCAGGCCATGATCGACGGCCTCATCGGTCGCGAGCGCACCGGCCGCCGCGTGTCGGAGATCAAGGACGAGCTCGGCATCGAGATGAACCGCAACTGCGCGGTGTTCCGGGACGCCGCCGGCCTGGCACACTGCCTCGAGACGATCCAGCGCCTCGAGGAGGAGGCCAAGACCGCCTACATCGACGACCGCGGGACCGTCTTCAACCAGGACGTGCTCGGCGCCATCGAGCTCGGCTACATGCTCACGTGCGCGAAGGCGACGACCATGGCCGCGATCGAGCGCAAGGAATCGCGCGGTGCGCAGTTCCGCACCGACTTCCCGGCCCGCAACGACGACGAGTGGCTCAAGCACATCACGGTGTCGCGCAACGGCGGCGCCGAACCGGAGATCGCCTACTCCCCCGTGACCATCACCCAGTGGGAGCCTCAGGAGCGGACGTACTAGGAGACCCGATGCCCGAGTTTCACCTCAAGATCCGCCGCTACTCCCCCGAGACGGGCCAGGCGCCGTACTGGGACGAGTACACGGTCGACCTCGAAGGCCACCGGTCGGTCCTCGAAGGGATCCTCACCGCCAAGGGCGAGAGCGACGGCTCGATCGGCATCCGCTGCTCGTGCCGCGCTGCCATCTGCGGGTCCTGCGGCGTGCGGATCAACGGCAAGCCCGGCCTCGCCTGCCACCACCACCTCGAGCACGCCGCCGAGACCTCCGCCGAGGGCGGCACGATCGTCGTCGAGCCGATGGGGAACATGCCGGTGATCAAGGATCTGATCGTCGACATGGACGCGGTCCACTGGAAGAAGATCCAGCGCGTCACGCCGTGGCTCATGCCCGAAGGGCCCGAGCCCGAGCGCGAGTACATCGTCCCCCACGAGAACATGGTGGACGTCACGCAGTCGATGGCCTGCATCCAGTGCGGCGCCTGCGTGTCGGACTGCCTGGCGATGGAGGTCGACCCCCTCTTCATCGGCCCCGCCGCGCTGGCGAAGGCCTACCGGTTCGTCGGCGATCCGCGCGACGGCCAGGAGTACGAGCGCCTCAAGGACCTCTCCGAGGATCCGCACGGCATCTACGACTGCACCCACTGCTTCATGTGCATCGAGGCGTGCCCGAAGGGCGTGGCGCCGATGAGCCAGATCATGCGGCTGCGGCGGATCGCCGGGACCGACCACGAGATCGAGGACCGCAACAACGGGTACCGCCACGAGAAGGCGTTCGTGAAGAACATCGAGAAGTACGGGACGCTGCACGAGGCCAACCTGCTGCCGGACTCCTACGGCGGCAAGTTCCATCCCCGCGCCGTGCCGGAGCTGATCGACTCGCTGCCGGCGATCACGAAGGCGCTGCTGTCCGGCAAGGTCACGCCCGCCAAGGCGCTGCACCACCACAAGCTGCCCGACCAGAAGCAGATCCGCCGCATCTACAACGAGGTCGAGGGCCGCGAGCGCCGGATCGAGTTCAATCTGTACATCACGGGCGTCGAGGACGAGCCAATCGAGAAGACTGCCCGCGAGAAGGAGAGGGGTCCGCACGAATGAAGGTCGCCTACTGGCCGGGCTGCGTAAGCCGCGGCTTCACCCCGGAGCTCCACGGATCGATGGCGAAGATCGCGCCCCTGCTCGACCTCGAGCTGATCGAGCTGGACCGAGGCAACTGCTGCGGCGCCGGCGTCATCGCCGAGCACAACCAGGAGCTCGCCGACACCCTCAACGCGCGCACCTTTGCGCTGGCCCAGCAGACCGACGGCGAGCTGATGATGAACATCTGCTCGACCTGCCAGGGCTCGCAGAGCGAGTGCCAGGAGCGCCTGGACGCGAACACCGACTATCGCGATCTGGTCAACGGGACCCTCGCGGACGAGTCGCTGCGCTACGAGCGCGGGATCGTGAACAAGAACTTCCTCTG
>CAZEKK010000319.1:0-3263 GCA_964512905.1 uncultured Solirubrobacteraceae bacterium | reverse complement strand
CGGCGCGGCCCGCCGGCACGACGCAGCAGAAGCCGCAGCCCATGTTGAAGACCTCGTGCATCTCCGCGGGGCCGATCCCGCCGCGCGCCGCCACGAGGTCGAAGATCGCCGGGACGGGGAGGGGATCGTGGAGGTCGAAGCCGACGGGCGCGTGCAGGCGCAGCAGGTTGAGCACGCCGTCGCCGGTGATGTGGGCCAGCCCGTGGACGGGGATGTCGGAGCGCAGGAGGTCGAGCACCGCGCGGACGTAGATGACCGTCGGCTCGAGCAGGGCGTCGGCGACGCTGGCGCCGGCGAGTTCCGGCGGCCGGTCGTCGAGGGCCAGGCCGCCAGCGTCGAGCAGGGCGCGGCGGGCAAGCGTGTACCCGTTCGAGTGCAGTCCACTGGCCGGCAGGCCGATCACGGCGTCCCCCGGCGCGCACGCCGCCCCCGTGACGACCGCGTCGAGCGCGACCGTGCCCACGCAGGCGGCGGTCAGGTCGAAGCCGTGCGGCGACGGGTGGCCGCGGATCAGTTCCGGCAGGACGGCCACCTCGCCGCCCGGGATCTCGACCCCGGCGTCCTGGGCCCCCGCCTTGAGACCGACCGCGATGTCGCGCAGCACCGCGGGATCGGGCTGCTCGACGGCGATGTAGTCGACGAGCGCGATCGGCTCGGCTCCGACGCAGATGACGTCGTTGACGTTCATGGCGACGCAGTCGATCCCGACGGTGTCGTGGCGCTGGGCCTGCTCGGCGACGATCAGCTTCGAGCCGACGCCGTCGGTGCACAGCGCGATCCCGAGGTTCGGCGCGACCTCGAGCACGCTGGCGTAGTGGCCGGAGGGGAGGACCGACCGCGACGGGCGGCCGGTCTCGATCGAGGCGAGGACGGCCACGAGGCCGGCGATGGCGCCGTGGGCTTCGCCCGTGTCGACGCCGGCGGCGGAGTAGGCGTCGGTCACGGTGCGGGGCGGGCGGCGGGCATCGGCGTCACCGATTCTTCCGCAGGCGCCGGACCACCGCGCCCGCGAGGGCGATCCGGTAGAGCGCGTAGGGCGCCAGCGAGCGGTCGCGCTCGACTTGGCGGATCAGCCACGTCGAGGCCAGCGTGGACGCGAACGAGGCCGCGACCCCGGCGGCGAAGGCCCCGCGCAGCTCGGCCGGCAGGCCGCGCTGGGCCAGCCGCCAGCCCTTGAGCACGCTCGCGGCGGTGATGATCGGCAGGGCGACGTGGCGCGACAGCTCGTTGGCGTCGGTGCGCCGGAACCGGCGCAGCCGGGCGGCGACGAGCGTCGCGCCGTTGCGCGAGACGCCGGGCATCAGCGCGGCGGACTGCGCGATCCCCAGCCAGGCCGCGTCGACCGGGCCCGCATCGGCGCGCGCCCGCTCCTGCGGCGCGCCGTCGGCGGCCAGCATCGCCGCCGATCCGGTCACCAGCCCCGCGGCCACCGTGCCGGGCGTGCCGAGGTGGCGCTCGATCGGCTTCTCGAACGCGAGCGCGACGGCGGCCGGCGGTCCGGACGACAGCGCGATCAGCACCGCTCGCCGCACGTCGAATCCGGCGATCGCCTCGCCGACCTCGCCGCGCAGCGCGATCAGCAGCGCGGCGGCGGTGCCGGCGTGCAGCGCGACCTCGAACGCCTTGCGCAGGTCGGGATCGAGACGGGCCGACGGCCAGTCCAGCAGCCACGGCACGAGTGCGACGTGGCCCGACGAGGAGATCGGCAGCAGCTCGGCGGGGCCGTGCAGGACGCCGAGCGCTACGGCGTGGCGCAGCGGCAGGCCGGGCGGCGGCTCAGAACCCGTCTCAGCGCCGCCAGCCTCATTGTGAAACGGGTTCTCAGGCCGCATCGGACGCGGGCGCGGCCTCCGCGTCGGCGCTCTCGCCGCGGCCGCGGCCGCGGCGCCAGCGCACGACCAGGTAGACGATCCCGGCCACGATCCCCGCGGCCACGACGTAGTCGAAGTAGTGGAGGTAGTCCTTCCACTTCTCCCAGTTGTCGCCGGCCTGCTTGCCGATGAAGGTGAGCAGGAAGACCCACGGCAGGCAGCCGAGGAACGTGAAGATCGTGAAGCGCCAGAACGGCATCCGGGCGACGCCGGCCGGCAGCGAGATGAAGGTCCGGATGATCGGCAGCATGCGGGTGAAGAAGACCGTCGCCTCGCCGTGGCGCTCGAACCAGCGGTCGGCCTGGGCGATGTGCTTCGTGGAGATCCCGAGCTTGCGGCCGTGGCGCTCGACCAGCTCGACGCGGCCGAAGTAGCCGACGCCGTAGGCGATCCAGGAGCCGACGAGGTTGGCGACCGAGCCGACCAGCGTGACCGCGATCAGGCTGTACTCGCCCTTGGACACGTTGAAGCCGGCGAACAGCATCGTCGCCTCGGACGGGATCGGGATGCAGGCGCTCTCGAGGGTCATCAGCAGGAAGACGCCAGGGAGGCCCATCGCGTTGACGACGTCGACCGCGGCGTTGACGAGCGGGTCGGTCAATGAGGCCAGGATGGGGGTCGGCAAGCCGGGCAGCACGAGCGGGGAAGGGTAGCGGCCGCCTGCGCGCGGGCCGCCGGACGTGGCGGGGGGCTCCCGTAGGCTGTGGCCGCCCGTGCCCGTCCCGCTCTTCGACACCGCCACGCCGCTCGAGCCGCTGCGCGACCGCCTTCACGCCGCTGCCGCGGCGGTGCTCGACGATGGCCGGTACATCCTCGGCCCGCAGGTCGAGGCCTTCGAGGCGGAGTTCGCCGCGTTCCTCGGCGCGCGGCACGTGGTCGGCGTCGCGAACGGCACCGAGGCGATCACGATCGCGCTGCGGGCGATGGGGGTGGGGCCCGGCGACGACGTCGTCGTGCCGTCGTTCTCCTACTACGCCAGCGCCGAAGCGATCCCGCCGACCGGCGCCCGCCCGGTCTTCTGTGACATCGACCCGCGGACGTTCTGCGTCACGCCCGAGACGGTCCGCGAGGCGCTCACGCCGGCGACGAAGGCGGTCGTCGCCGTGCACCTGTTCGGCAACGTCGCGCCGGTCGCGGAGATCGAGGCGCTGGGCGTCCCGGTGCTCGAGGACGCCGCCCAGGCGGCGGGGTCCGCGCGGGGCGGCGTCCGTGCCGGCGCGCTCGGCGCAGCCGCGACGTTCTCGTTCTTCCCGTCGAAGAACCTCGGCGGCTTCGGGGACGGCGGCGCGGTGGTGACCAGCCGCGACGAGATCGCCGACTCCGCCCGGGTGCTGCGCTTCCACGGCTCGCGCGACAAGGTCGACTACGAGGTCGTCGGGTACAACTCGCGCC
>CAZEKK010000318.1:0-3268 GCA_964512905.1 uncultured Solirubrobacteraceae bacterium | reverse complement strand
TTTCCCAAGGACGTCTCCGCCCTCAAGCAGCTCGCCGGCAACTCCGGCTACCACTTCCAGCTGCTCAATGCGGTCATCGAGGTCAACGAGCTGCAGAAGCGCCGGGTCGTGGCCAAGCTGCAGAAGCACCTCGGCGACCTGGTCGGCCGCACGATCGCCCTCCTGGGCCTCGCCTTCAAGCCGGAGACCGACGACATGCGCGAGGCGTCGTCGCTCGTGCTCGCCGCCCGGCTGCAGGGGGCGGGCGCGCACGTGCGCGCCTACGACCCGGTCGCCATGCCGGAGGCCCGCGAGCGGATGTCCGGCGTCCAGTTCGCCGGCGACGCCCTCGAGGCGCTCGCGGGCGCCGATGCCGCGGTGCTGGTGACCGAATGGCCGGAGCTCGTCGCCATCGACTGGGCCGCCGCTGCCGAGACGATGTCGGGCACGCTCGTCGTGGACGGGCGCAACGCCCTCGACGCCGACGCCGTGCGGGCCGCCGGGCTCGAGTACGAGGGGGTCGGGCGCGCGTGAGGCGCGACGAGGGACAGATGTGCAGGCGCTGATCCTCGCGGGCGGCGAGGGCACCCGGCTGCGACCGCTGACCTCAACCGTGCCCAAGCCTGTCGTGCCGCTCGTCGACCGCCCGTTCATCGCGTACATGCTCGAGTGGCTGCACGGCCACGGCGTCGACGACGTCGTGCTCTCCTGCGGCTTCCTCGCCGACGGCGTCCGCGACGTCCTCGGCGACGGGGCCGGGCTGGGCCTGCACATCCGCTACGTGGAGGAGCCGCGGCCGCTCGGCACCGGCGGCGCGGTGAAGTTCGCCGAGGGCCTGCTCGACGAGCGCTTCCTGATGCTCAACGGCGACGTGCTCGCCGACTTCGACCTCAGTGCCCAGATCGCCCAGCACGAGCAGTCGGGAGCGCGGGCGACGCTCGCGCTGATCGGCGTCGAGGATCCCTCGGCCTACGGGCTGGTCCGCCTGCGCCCCGACGGCACCGTCGAGGACTTCCTCGAGAAGCCAGCGCCGGACCAGATCGACACGAATCTCATCAGCGCGGGCGCCTACGTGCTCGAGCGCGAGGTCCTCGGGCTCCTCGAACCCGACGTTCCTGCCTCGATCGAGCGCGAGGTCTTCCCACGCCTCGTCGGGGCCGGCCTGCACGGCTACGTGGCGTCGGGCTACTGGCTCGACATCGGCACGCCGGCCCGCTACCTCCAGGCCACCGCCGACATCCTCGAGCGCAACGTCGCCACCGGGGTCGCGCTCGACGACGCCTTCCTGGCGGTGGCCGCCGACCTCGCCGGGGAGGGACGGGTGGTGCCGCCCGCGCTCGTCGGCGCCGGCTGCCGGATCGCATCCGGAGCGCGGGTGGGGAGCCTCGCCGTGCTCGGGACCGGCGTGACGGTCGGCGCGGGGACCTCGGTCGAGCGGTCGGTGCTGCTGGACGGCGTCACGGTCGGCGCCCGGTGCACGCTGCGCGACTGCGTCGTGGCGGCCGGCGCCCGGATCGGCGACGGGTCGCGGCTCGAGGACCAGGTGGTCGTCGGGGAGGGCGTGGTGATCGGGGCGGGCAACGTCCTCGCCCACGGGGCCCGTATCTTCCCCGGCGTGACCCTGCCCGAAGGAGCGATTGCGTTTTGACCGCCCTGACCCGCGCTGCGATCGGCGCCATCGATCCCACCGGCCAGATCGACGACGTGCTCGGGCTGCCCGAGCAGCTTCGCGACGCCCTCTGGAAGGCGGAGAGCGCGGGGCTGGCGGACCTGGACGCCCGGGGCGGGATGATCGTCGCCGGGATGGGCGGCTCGGCCATCGGCGGCCAGCTGGCCAAGGCGGCGCTCGGGGACCGCGTCTCGCGCCCGATCGGCATCGCGCGCGGCTACGAGCTTCCGTCGTGGGCGACGCCGGACACCCTGATCCTCTGCTCGAGCTACTCGGGGGAGACCGAGGAGACGCTCGCCTGCTACGAGGCCGCCGGGTTCCTGGGCGCACCGCGTATCGTCGCCGCGGCGGGCGGGCGGCTCGCCGCTCAGGCGCACGCCGACGGCGTGCCCGTGATCCCGATGCCGGGCGGGTTCCAGCCGCGCGCCGCCGTCGGCTACGCGATCGTCGCCGCGCTCGAGGCTGCGGCCGCAGGCGGCGCGGCGCCGAGCGTGCGCGCCGAGATCGACGTCGCCGCCGCGCACCTCGAGGCGCTGGCCGCCGCCTGGGGTCCCGACGCGTCCGAGGACGCGCTCCCCAAGGCGATCGCCCGCGACGTTCACGGCACCGTCCCGGTCGTGATCGGTGCCGGATCGACCGCCCCAGTCGCGTATCGGTGGAAGACGCAGTTCAACGAGAACGCCAAGGCGCCGGCCTTCGCGGGCGAACTCCCGGAGGTCGACCACAACGAGGTCGCCGGCTGGACCGGCGCCGCCGGGCTGGCCCGGTTCACGGCCATCTTCTTGGACGACAGCGACCTGCACCCCCGCGTCCGCGAGCGGATCGCGCTAACCCGCGACGCCATCGCGCCGCACGCCGCTGGGACCGTGGTGGCGGGCAGCGTGGGAGAGAGCTGCACCGAGCGGGTCCTCTCGCTCGTGCTCCTGGGCGACCTCGTCACGGTGTACGTCGCCGCGCTGGCGGGCGTCGACCCTGAGCGCATCGAGGCGATCGAGCGCCTCAAGGGCGCGCTCGCCACCGGGTAGCGGCCCGCCGCACGCGGGTCCCCGGCGAACCTTGACACGATCGTGGTAAGGTTGCGCCGGATGGACGACGGGCTCACGATCCACGAGGCGGCGGCGACCACCGGCTGGTCGCCGCGCATGCTGCGCTACGTCGAGCGCGCCGGCCTCGTCGCCGCGCCGCGCAACGGCTCCGGGTATCGCGTCTACGGGCCGGCGACGCTGCAGCGGCTGCGGACCTTGCGCGAGCTGCTCGCCGCCCACGACGTGGCCCTGTCCGAGATGGCCTTCGAGGCCCGCCTGCGCACCGACGACGGCCTCCGCGAGGCCGTCGACGCCTGGTTCGCCGCCGAGCCCGCCCCTCCCGACGACGTCACCGCCAGCGACTGGCTGCGCTTCGAGCAGGAGAAGCACGAAGCGCTGCTGGCCGCCGCCGCCCCCCAACCCCAGCTCACGGAGATCGCATGACCGCCGCCGCCGCCGTCCTGACCGCCGCCGACTACAAGGTCGCCGACCTCGACCAAGCCGACTACGGTCGCAAGGAGATCGCCCTCGCCGAGCACGAGATGCCCGGCCTCATGTCCCTCCGCGAGGAGTACGGGCCGTCCCAGCCGCTGGC
>CAZEKK010000317.1:0-3271 GCA_964512905.1 uncultured Solirubrobacteraceae bacterium | reverse complement strand
CCGGTCGTGGGAGTCCGAGCCGCCCGAGACGTATCCGAGCGCGCTGTAGGGCCCGGAGCACGGCAGTCCAGGCGCTAGGGTCCTCGCCGCCGATGACGCCTGGGCCGCTGACGAACGGCTGCGTGGCCGGCCCGGCGCAGCCGGCACGCGCGACCGTGGTGGTGCTGCACGCCTGGTGGGGGCTCACCCGGTCGTGACCGGGGCGTGCGACGACCTCGCCGGGCTGGAGTACGCGGCCGGCCGAGCCGCGCCGTCGGGGCACACGCCGTCCTCGCACAACGCGAGGGCGTCGCCGTTGCGCGCGGCCGCCGATCGCGGCGCCGACGTCACGTCCGCGCCGACGCTCGGCGCCGCGAGGCGGACCGGACGATCGCCACGGCGACCGCCGCGGACCACAGGGGGACGACGGGCAGTGCGGCCAGCCCCGTCCACGCCGCCGGGTTCTCCGGCGACCCAGCCGCCGAACCGAGCGGCGGGACCAGCAGCCACACCGCAAGCGCCAGGCTCAGCCAGGCCAGCCAGCGCGGGAGCGCCCCAGACCGCAGCGCGGCCAGCGCCGTGGCGGAGACGAGGACCGCCGAAGCCATCGCCGCCGGATACAGGAACACGTCCCCGAACAGAAAGAACGTCTGCGCCCCTCGCGCGCTCAGCTGCTCCGCGTACAGGGCCCCGAAGACGTTCGACGCCGGCATCGCCAGCATGAACGCCGCGGCAGTCGCTCCGCCCGCGAACGCGAGGGCGCTCATGCCTCCTGCGCCCCCGTCGTCGCGGCGCAGGACGACCCGCAGATAGCCGCAGAAGCAGAGGAGGAAGGCGGCCGCGAGCATGAGGAGGAAGCCGCCGGCGATCACGACGTCCCGGTCGCCGAGGTACCGGAGGATCACCACCGGAGACGCGTCGTACTCAGGCCGGTCCGCGGGACCCTCCCACACGATCAGGCCCGCCAGCCCCAGCAGCAGCGGGGCGACGCCCGTGAGCGGCGCGAGCCGCTCCGCGCGCATCCGGCGCACGCCCTCGTTCGGCGGCCCCGCGGCCCTCTGGTCGTCAAGCTGCTGCGCTGTACCTTCCACCGCTCCTCCCTTCCTGGCTTGGCTCGGGTGCGGATCGCAGGCAAGCGTCACACACGCGCCCTCGTCGGCCATCGGGAGTCCGCCGCGACCCGTTTCGGTATCGCCCCGCAGCGGCGCCGCTCAGCCCGCGACCGTGCCCCGGGCGCACCACGCCCGGGCGTCCAGCGAGAACGGGCCGTCGGGAAGCGCGGCCCGGCACGCCTCGCGGACGGCGGCCTGCTTCTCGGGCGGCAGCGCGGCCAGATGCTCACCGGACGGCCCGACCGCGTAGGTGAAGGGCGCCCAGAAGTCGTCGAAGCCCGCATAGTCGGCGCGGGCCGTGAGCGACCCGCCGGCGACGTCCTCGAGGCCGGCGCGGGCGAACCGCTCGGCGATGTCACCGGCGGCGGTTCCGGCCATCCGCCGCTCGCCCGCGGCGCCTGGATCGACCTGGCGCACCGCCCGCCAGAACGTGCTCAGCATCACCATGCCGCCGGTCGCGAGGTCCCACATGCACGCGGCGACGGTGCCCCCTGGCCGCGTGACGCGCGCCATCTCCGCCACCCCCTGGTCGGGGTCGCGCATGAAGCCGATGACCAGCGAGGAGAGAGCGGCGTCGAACGCCCCGTCGGCCCACGGCAGCGCCTCCGCGACGCCCTCGCGGACGTCGGCGCCCGGGATGCCTTCCCGGCAGGCCTCCGCGAAATGGGGAGCGGGATCGACTGCCGCGACGTTGGCGGCCCCCACCCTGCCGGCCAGCTCGCGGGCGAGCCCGCCCGGCCCGCAGCCCACGTCGGCGACCCGCATCCCGGGCTGCACGCCGGCGAAGTCGGCCAGCGCCGGCGCGAGCGTGGCCGTGTAGCGCCCCATGAACCGGTCGTAGTGCTCGGCGGGCGCGGCGAACTGCATGCATTCACTCAAGCCGGCCGGCAGCGCCACGTCAACGCTGGCGGGGCGCGGACCGTTCACCCGCACGCGGCGGCGCGGTCGAGCAGCAGCGCGCGCTCGGGCCCGTTGCCGCACAGGTCGGCGGCGCGGAGGAACTCGGCGCGGGCTTCGGCCTGGCGGTCCAGGCGGACGAGCAGGTCGCCGCGGACGCCGGGCAGGAGGTGATACCCGCGCAGGGCCGGGTCGTCGGCGAGCCCGTCGACCAGGTCGAGCCCGGCCTGCGGTCCGAAGGCCATCGCCACGGCGACGGCGCGATTGAGCTCAACCACCGGCGATCCGGTGAGCGCCGCCAGGCCGTCGTAGAGCGCGACGATCTGCGGCCAGTCGGTCTCAGCGGGCGCGGTCCTGATCGGCGAGCCGCACCGGCTCGCCGTCCGGCCCGGTGCGCGCGCGCAGCCGCGACGCCTGGAGCTCCATCAGGGCCAGCAGGCCGTCCAGAGTCTCGCGGCACATCCGCGCCCGCCGCCCCGAGCGGAGGCCGTCGCATCGCGAGCGGCCACGGGCGATCGCCCGGCCTCGCGCCGGCCGGCGTCGGTGCGCCGACCCCGGCGAGAGCCGGCCGGGCGCACCTATCCCGCCGGGTGCGCCTTCGCCCAGCGCGCGATCGACCCCGAGCCGCTGACGATCTCCCCGTCGTCGGTCACCAGCACCGGCACGTTGTCCTGTCCGGAGAGCTCGCGGATGGCGTCGCGCTTGCCGCGCCGGGTCCACGGCAGCAGGCGGTAGCCCTCGACGGACTCGAGTTCCGGGGTGTATCCGGCGTCGCGCAACGCCTTGGCGGCACGCCCGCACGGATGGCCGAGCGCCGCCGCGTGATCGCCCTGGCCGCAGGTGTAGAGCTTCATGGGCGCACCATACCCGGGGCGCTGGCCGTGGTTCTCCCTGCGAGGCCTGCGGCGATGCGCCGATGGAGGGGTCTCGCCGCGGGCCTACGGTCACGCCCATGGAATCCACCGCCTCCTCCCAGCCCGCCGCGCCCGCAACCCTCGACATCGCCTACCCCGACCGTGATCTGAACCGGCTGACCACGGCCCTGCGGATCTTCACGGTGATCCCGATCGCGATCGTGCTCGGCACCGTCTCCGGAGGCAGCCTGCAGCTCAGCGGGCAGACCGGCCGGACGACGATCGTCTTCGCCGGCGGCCTGCTCTTCGCGGGGCCGCTCCTCATGATCCTCTTCCGCGAGAAGTACCCGCGCTGGTGGTTCGACTGGAACCGCGAGCTGCTGCGCTTCGGCACCCGGGTCGGCGCCTACCTCGCGCTGATGGACGACC
>CAZEKK010000316.1:0-3274 GCA_964512905.1 uncultured Solirubrobacteraceae bacterium | reverse complement strand
GCGATGAGCTTCTTGACCTGGCGCTGGGACTTGCCGCAGAAGCTGCAGAGAAGCTGCTCGTTGGAGTCGGTCGGCCGGGCCATGGCTGCTCGCGGGTGCGGCTAGTGCTCCGAGATCACGCGGTCGATGATGCCGTACTCCACCGCCTCCTCGGAGGACATGAAGTAGTCGCGCTCGGTGTCCTTCTTGACCGCTTCGATGTCCTTGCCGGTGTGCTTGGCGATGATCTCGTCCAGGCGCCGGCGCACGTCGATGATCTCCCGCGCATGGATCTCGATGTCGGTGGCCTGCCCCTGGAAGCTGGACGACACCTGGTGGATCAGGATCTTGGCGTTCGGGAGGGCCATGCGCTTCCCGGCAGCGCCGCCGGCCAGCAGCAGCGCGCCCATCGACATGGCGATGCCGACGCAGATGGTCTGCACGTCGGGCTTGATGAACTGCATCGTGTCGTAGATCGCCAGGCCGGCGTAGACGCTGCCACCCGGGGAGTTGATGTACAGCGAGATGTCCTTCTCGGGATCCTCGGACTCGAGGTGGAGCATCTGCGCGACCACGAGGTTGGCGATCTGATCGTCCACCGGAGTCCCGAGGAAGATGACGCGATCGGACAGGAGGCGGCTGTAGATGTCGAACGCCCGCTCGCCGCGGGACGTCTGCTCCACAACCATTGGGACCAGGGGGCTCATCGGTGGGTAGCTCTCTTTCGCGTCCTGGGCTCGAATCCTTCAAACGCCGGCACGCGTGGGTGAGCGCCGCGGCTGCGCAGGACTCTACCAACCGGTGTTCGCCTGCTCGCGGGGTTTCTTGACCGTCGGTGGACGGGTGGACGGGCGCCCGACGGGCCTGCCGGCGGCGGCGTCAGTCGCCCGGCGTCCAGAGCTTGCCGCCGCCCTCGCCGCCCGCGGCGCCCTCCTCGCCCTTCTCGGGCGTCCAGAGCTTGTCGCGCGCCTCGGCGCGCTCGGCGGGGATGGCGGTGGCGGACTCGGCGATCAGGTCAATCGCCTTTCTCGTGGCCAGGTCCGCGCGCAGGGCATCCTCGCGGCCGCGGTCGCGGACGCGCTGGAGTAGGTCGGCGGGGTCGGCGCCCTCGCGCTCGGCGGTCGGCGCGACGGCCTCGAGCAGCTCCTCCTCGGAGACCTCGATGCCCTCCGCCTCGACCACGGCCGCCAGCGTCGCCTCGCGTCGCAGACCCTGCTCGGCGTCCGGCCGCGCCTCGGCCACGAGTTCGTCCTCGGTGCGCCCGCTGATCTGGAGGTAGGCCTCCTTGGCGATCCCCTGGTGCGCGAGCGAGTGGGCCATCTGCTCCCACAGCTCCTGCGCCCGGGCGTCGACGAGCGCCTCGGGGATGTCGATGGTGGCGTTCGCCGCGGCGGCGTCGACGGCCGCCTCGCGGAACTCGGCCTCGATGCGCTGGTTCTCGGCCTCCTCGAGGCGCTCGCGGATGTCGGCCCGCAGCTCGTCCATGGTGTCCAGGCCGGCGGCCTCGGTGGCGAAGTCGTCGTCGAGCTCGGGCAGGTCGCGGCGCTTGACCTCCTTGGCCGTGACCGTGAAGCGCATCTGCGCGCCGCGGACGTGCTCCTCGGGATGGTCGTCGGGCATCGTCACGTCGATCTCGCGCGTCTCCCCCGCCGCGACCCCGACCAGCGCCTCGTCCATCCCGGGCAGGAGCCGGCCCGCGCCCAGTTCGGCGAGCTGATCGCGGCCCTCGGCGCCCTCGACCGGCTCGCCGTCGCGGGTCCCGACATAGTCGAGGACGAGGAAGTCCCCTGTCGCGGCCGCACCATCGGCGGTCTCGAGCCGGGCCAGGCGCTCCTGGAGCGCCCCGATCTCGGCCTCGACGGCCTCGTCGCCGACCTCGGGCTCGCGGCGCCCGACCTCGAGGCCGGTGTAGGCCCCGAGCTTCGCCGGCGGGCGCACGCCGATCTCGACCGTGAAGGTCAGCGGCTGGCCTTCGGCCGGGAGGTCGCCGATGTCGAGCGCGGGATCGCCGATCGGGACGATGCCGGCGGCGTCGATCGCCTCGGCGTACCAGCGCATGAGCGATCCGCGGATCGCCTCGTCCAGCACCGCCTCGCGCCCGAGCCGGCGCACGACGACGGGCGGGGGCACCTTGCCCTTGCGAAAGCCGGGGATCCGCAGCTCGCGCCCGAGCGCCTTGGCGGCCTGCTGGACGCGGCGCTCGACCTCGCCGGCGGGCACCTCGGCCTCGACGCGGACGCGGGAGTCCGGCAGGTCGGTGACGGTCGTGGTCAGGTCGGCGGCCATGGGCGGGCAACGATAGCGTCAGCGCGGTGCCCCGCCCCTCCCCCCTCGCCCGGCTCGCGGCCTGGATCGTGACCGGCCCCCTTGGCCACCTCGCCGCGGGGCTGGCCGATTGGGCGGCGCTGGCGTCGTCGCTCGTGCGGAAGCGCGCAGGGGAGCGATCCGCGGGGAGTCCTGCCGGGCTCGATCCCCCGAGAAGCCGGTGATCGGTCGCGGCCGGTGCGCATCGGTTCCAGCGCGCGCCGGGCGCCCGGCGGATTTTGGTGGGCGCCTCGGGCGCTCCGAACCAGCAACACCACCGTGGAGGCGGCCTTATCCGGATCGCTCTCCCGGCGGCCGCCCGCCGGTCTCACGGCGCAGGGATCGGCTCGGGCCCCGCAAACCAACCGGGCTGGGCCTCGACACGGGCGCACCACGCGGCCACGGCGGGCGTCTCCGCAAGGGGAACGCCGGCCTCCGGCGCGAGGTGCGTGTAGGCATACAGCGCGATGTCCGCGACGGTGTAGCGTCCCGCGGCGGCGAACTCGTGCTCGGCCAGGCACCGCTCCAGCACGGCCAGCGCGGTGCGGGCCTGCGCGGCGAGCCAGGCCAGGACCGCCGGCTCGGCGGTGCCGATCGCCGAGCGGTACCGGGCGGTCCCGATCGTCGGCTCGATGCGGTTCTGCTCGAAGAAGAGCCACCGCAGGACCTCGCCGCGATCGGCCGCGCCGCTCGGCAGCAGGGGCGTTCCCTCGGCGACGTGCAGCAGGATCGCCGCCGACTCCGCCAGGGCGCTGCCGTCGTCGAGCGCGAGCACCGGGGTGCGCCCGTCGGGGTTGAGCGCCAGGAACTCGTCGGTGGAGCTCTCGCCCGCCTGGATGTCGATCTCCTGCTCCTCGTGTGCGATCCCGAGCTGGGCGAGCGCGAGACGGACCTTGTAGCCGTTGCCCGACGACGGGTAGTGGTAGAGGCGCACGGGCGCCAGGCTACCGCTCACTGATCCCGCATCGCCGCGCACGCGGGACGAGGCGAT
>CAZEKK010000315.1:0-3285 GCA_964512905.1 uncultured Solirubrobacteraceae bacterium | reverse complement strand
GGCAGCGCCGGACGAGCCTGCCGCCGCGTCGTGAGCGGCGCGGCGAGGGCAGACGTTGCGGGCCGGAACCCGACCCGTCAGGCTCCACGGCCATGAGCGACGACCGCAGCCCTGCCGAGGAGGAGGCCGACCGCGAGCTCGCCCGCCTGCGGGCGGAGGCGCGGACGCGCCGGCACGCCGAACTCGAGGGCCAGATCGTCGAGGACCGCCTGGCGTCGCGCCGCGCCGCTGCCGATCTCGATGCGCAGGAACGCGCGCTCGAGGCGCGCCTCGACGCGTTCGAGGACGAGGTGCAGGCCACGCGCAAGGCCGAGGACGCCGAGTACCGCCGCGCCCACTGGGGCCACGGGCCCGAGGACGAGGACGGGCCGGCCGCGGCCTGACACGACGGCCCGGCCCGGCGGCCCGGCCCGGCGGCCCGGCCCGGCCCGGCGGCCCGGGCGGGCCTGGCTTGGCGGCCCGGCCCGCGCCGCCCTCACGAGCGTCAGCGCGCCAGCGCTGCGCAGACGGCGTGCTCCTCGGCGGCGCGCAGCAGGCGCCAGGTCGGCACGAGCCGCGTCTGCGAGGCCTGCAGGTTCATCGAGACCTGGACCGAGCGCCGGCCGTCGAGCGTCGCTGCGAAGAACTGCGTGTAGCCGGGGTAGTTGCCCGTGTGCCCGTACACCGTCCCGCAGCGGGTCCGGTAGCGGAAGACGGCCAGGCCGGCGCTGTTCACGCCCGGGCCGGGCGGCTCGGACGTGCCGGCGCGGAACCGGAACTGCTGGCGCTGGACCGCACGGGGGAAGAGCCGGGCGCCGATGTAGCCGCGGGCGAACGCGTTCATGTCGGCCGGCGTGGAGACCATTCCGCCCGAGGCCCACGTATACGACGGCGACAGTGCCTCGGTGACGTCCTCGAGCGGCGACGGCGGATCGGGGGCGTACCCGGTGATGTACGGCCGGGGCATCCGGAAGGTGGACGGCAGCGACGTCCCGCGCAAGCCCAGCGGGCGGGCGACCCGCTGACGCAGGAGCGTCTCGTAGCTGCGTCCGGTCGCAGCCTCGGCCATGAGGGCGACGAGCACGTTGTCGGTGTTCGAGTACCGGTAGCGGGTGCCCGGCGCGAACTGGAGCGGCTCGTCCTTGACCCAGGTCCACAGCAGGGCGGAGTCGTATGTCCGCCGGAGGTTTGCGCTCAGGTAGCGCACGAACGCGGGGGACTCCGAGAAGTCGGGCAGCCCGCCGGTGTGCGACAGCAGCTGGGCAAGCGTCACCTGGCCCCACTGGCGCGGCAGCGCGGGCAGGCGCCGGGCGATCGTGTCGGTCAGCGCCAGCCGCCCCGCGGCCACGAGCGAGAGCGCCACCGCGCCGCTGTAGGCCTTCGCGGTGCTCGCGATCCGCATGCGGTCGTGCGCCTGGATCTTGCGCCGGGTGCGCAGGTCGGCGACACCGGCCGCGTGCCACGTGGTCTCGCCGCCGCGCTGGACGACGGCCTCGGCGCCAGGCGGGCCGTCCGCGGACGCGACAAGCCGATCCAGCGCCCGGTCGAGCGTCGCATCGGCGCGCTCGGTCGCCGTCGACGCCGCCGCCGGGGCGGCGAGGGCGAGGACGACCGTGATCGTGATGAGCAGCGGGCGGAGCATGGCCGTCCCTCCGGTCCGGGGCGTAGCCGTCGCACGGCGGCCAGAACGACGGTGAGCCTACCGGCCGGCGCATGCGGGCGAGCCGGATCGGAGGGTCCGCTGCGGGCGTCAGACGAACAGCGGCGCGACGGCGTCGGCAACCAGCGCGGTCAGGCGCGCCGCTTCGGTGGTGTCTGCCGGAAGGTCGAAGGCGGTGATCTCGATGCCGAGGATCCAGCGGCCCCGCCGCACCGCGGCGAGCAGGCTTGCCAGCGCCTCGGCCGAGAGACCCCCCGGCGTCGGCACGGGCGTCGCCGGCATGACGGCTGGATCGAGGACATCGACGTCGAGGTGGATGAACACCGGGCTGTTGCCGAGGGCCGCCGGCACGTCGTCGACCGCGTCCGCGCCCAGCACGACAGCGCCGCTCGCCGCGAGCAGGTCGCGCTCAGGCGGATCGAGGTCGCGGACGCCGGCGAGGACGACGTTGGCCGGATCGATCGTGGCGTCGAAGCCCGTCGGCCAGGCGCCGCAGGCGCCGGCGAGGCACATCCCGCCGAGATACCCGCTGGCGCTGCTGGCCGGCGTGTTGTAGTCGCCGTGCGCGTCGAGCCAGAGGATCTTCGCGTCGCCGCGGGCCTGGGCGATCGCGGGGAGCGTGCCGACGGCGATCGAGCAGTCGCCGGCCGTCAGCGCGAACGGCTCGGCGTCGGCGAGGCGGTGCATCACCGTCGCGCGGGCGTCCTCGAGCAGCGGGCGGCAGCCACGCAGATCCTGGTCGTAGGGAGCCGGGCGCGGGCTGGCCATGCTGCCGAAGCGGACCGGCGCGTCGCCGAGGCGGTCGCCGAGTGCTTCGGCCAGCGCCTCGGCGCCCCGCGACGGGCCCGCCGTGGTGTCCGCGGTGCGCCCGCGGAAGGCGTAGGTCGGGACGTGGACGACGGCGGTCACCGGCCGGTCCAGACCGGGTCGCGCTTCTCGAAGAACGCCGTGACACCCTCCTGGATGTCCTGCGTGGAGAAGGCGATCGTCAGCTGCGCGTGCAGGAACTCGAGCGCGTCGGCGAACGCCATGTCCTGCTGGCGGTGCATCGCGTCCTTGCCGAGGCGCATGAGGACCGGCGACTTCGCCGCCAGCTTCTCGGCCCAGGCGCGCACCGCGGCGTCGAACTCCTGGGCGGGCACGACCTTGTTGACGATGCCGATCCGCTCGGCCTCCTGGGCGCTGATCTGCTCGCCGAGCAGGAGCAGTTCGTTGGTCTTCTTGCGGCCGACGTTGCGGTAGATGAGCGCCATGATCATGAACGGGAAGACGCCGACGTTGATCTCGGGCGTCCCGAAGCGCACGCCGTCGCGGGCGACGATCAGGTCGCAGGCCAGCGCCAGGCCGAGCGCCCCGGCGAGCACGTGGCCGTTGGCCGCGCAGATCGTCGGCTTGCCCAGGCCGCCGATCGCCTCGAACAGCGCCGGGAAGCGCTCGGTGCCCCAGTGCTTGTGCACGAGCGGGACCTCCGCGGCGAACCCGGCGAGGTTGCCGCCCGAGGAGAACACCTTCTCGTGGGTGGAGGTCAGGACGACGCAGCGGACCGTGTCGTCGGCCTTGGCCTGCGCGAACGCGGCGAGGAGATCGTCGAGCAGTTCGTTGGAGAGGGCGTTGCGTGTCTCGGGATGGTCGAGGGCGATCGTCGC
>CAZEKK010000314.1:0-3311 GCA_964512905.1 uncultured Solirubrobacteraceae bacterium | reverse complement strand
GCGAGCGAGAGCGGGCCGGCGAGCCGAAGGGCATCGGCCTCGGCGGCCGCGCGGGCAAGCTCACGGGGGCGCAGTATCGCGGCGAGGTCGAAGAGCGTGCGGGCAACGCTGGTGACCGGGATGCCGTCCCGGATCTCCCGCTCATCGGACGGCACGTCGATCTGGTGGCAGCGGATGCCCGGCCGCCGGCAGCGTCCGGCGCCGCTGATGTCGATCAGTGCCACTGCCGAAGGCCTGATGCCCCACAGCGCGCCGGCGTCACGGTGGCTGAGCGTCGCTCCGGCGCCGCACGCGAGCACCGCGGCCATCCAGCGCGAGCGAAGGGTCAGCGCAGTGTGACCGACGGCGTAGACGCCGCGGTGGAGGGCGTGCAGGCCGCCGGTGGTGATGCGCCGGTGGATGACGGCTGCCGTCAGGCCGAGCTGCAGCAGCTGGCGCCGCGCCACCACGCCGTGCTGGGCGCCCGCGAGGACGGCGATCCTGCGGTCGGCGTGCTCATGCGCCTGCGCGCGGGCAATCGCAGACACTTGACTCGCGTCAGGAGAGTCAACTGACTTCGATTGCGCCATCGGGCCATCGTGGCGAGAGCGGTGTGACGCATGGCGCGCGTGGCGTGCCGATTCGTCGCCGGAACTGCGGAGGCACGCCGGAACGACGCTCGCGCGCGTCAGGCGGCACACTGAAGGGCCGAACCGACGAAGGAGACGTCCCCGACATGTCCGAGCAGACCACGACCGGCGTCGAGACCGACCAGGCGGCGCGCGAAGCGTCAGGCGCCCATGCGTACGGTCGCTACCTCGAGGAGTTCGAGGTCGGCGCCGTCTACAAGCACTGGCCCGCCAAGACGGTGACCGAGGCCGACGACCACCTCTTCTGCCTCATCACGATGAACCACCATCCGCTCCACATCAACGACGTGTACGCGGCGCAGTCGCAGCAGGGGCGCAACGTCGTCGTTGGCCCGCTGGTCTACTCGCTGGCGCTCGGCATGAGCGTCTCGGACGTCTCGGGCAAGGCGATCGCGAACCTCGCCACCGAGGAGCTGAGCCACCCCGCGCCGGTCTTCCACGGCGACACCCTCTTCTGCGAGACCGAGGTCCTCGAGGTGCGCGAGTCTCGGACCAAGCCCGACCGGGGAACGGTCAAGGTCCACACCCGCGTGCTGAACCAGGACGGCGTCCTCGTCGCCGAGTTCAAGCGGCTGGTGCTCGTGCCGCGCAAGCACCCGGGCGAGGCCGCGGCGTAGGGCCCGGCCTCGCGGCGGCACCCGGGCGAGGCCGCGGCGTAGGGCCCGGCCTCGCGGCGGCGCCCGGGCGAGGCCGCGGCGCAGGACCCGGCCTGCCCGGCGACGACAGTCCGCTGCACCCGGCGGGATAGGCTCGACGCCTCATGCCAGCTTCGCCCGTGTCCCGCGACGTCGACGTCGCGATCGTCGGCGCCGGCCTCGCCGGCCTGTCGGCCGCACGCGCGCTGGGGCTCGAGGGCCGGTCGTGGGCGATCGTCGAGGCCCGGGATCGCGTCGGCGGGCGGCTCCTGAACCACGACATCGGGGACGGCAAGGTCGTCGAGGTCGGCGGGCAGTGGATCGGCCCGACCCAGCACCGCATCCACGCCCTGCGCCAGGCGGTCGGCGTCGAGACGTTCCCCACCCACGACGCGGGGGAGAGCGCCATCGAGTTCCGGGACAGGCTCGTGCGCTTCACCGGCCTCATCCCGAAGATCAGTCCCGCCGTGCTCGCCGAGGTCGGCCTCGCGCAGCTGCGGCTGAACCGCATGGCCCGCCAGGTTCCGCTCGATGCGCCCTGGGCGGCGCCGAAGGCGGCCGAGTGGGATGCGCAGACCTTCCGCACGTGGATCCGCGCAAACGTCGCCGGCCGCGGCGCCCGGACGCTGCTCGAGCTGGCCTGCGAAGCGGTCTGGGCCGCCGAGCCCGAGGACGTCTCGCTGCTGCACCTGCTCTTCTACACCCACAGCGCCGGTCGCTTCGAGCACCTGATCGGGACCGGCGGGGGCGCCCAGCAGGACCGCTTCGTCGGCGGCTCGCAGCTCGTGGCGCTGCGCCTGGCGCAGGAGCTCGGCGGCGCCGCGCCGGCGGGCGCGGGCGGCGACGCGCCGATCGTCCTCGGCGCCCCGGTGCGCGCCATCGAGCACGCCCCGGGCGGCGTCGTGGTGCGGGCCGACGGTGCCGAGATCCGGGCCCGGAAGGCGATCGTGGCGATTCCGCCAACCCTCGCGGGGCGGATCGCCTACGACCCGCCGCTCCCCGGCCTGCGCGATCAGCTCACGCAGCGGATGCCGCAGGGCACCGTCATCAAGTGCATGGCGCTCTACGACGAGCCGTTCTGGCGGGCCGACGGGCTGAGCGGCCAGGCCACGAGCGACCGCGGGCCGGTCCGGGTCATGTTCGACAACTCCCCGCCGGACGGCTCGCCCGGCGTGCTGCTCGGCTTCCTCGAGGGCCGCTGGGCCCGGCAGCTCGGGGCGGTCCCGGCGGCAGAGCGCCGCACGGCGGTCGTCCAGACGTTCGCCCGCGTCTTCGGTCCGCGGGCGGCGAAGCCCGACGGCTACGTCGACAAGGTCTGGGCCGATGAGGAGTGGACGCGCGGCTGCTACGGCTGCTACCTGCCGACCGGCGGCTGGACCTCCTACGGCGCGGCGCTCCGGGCTCCGATCGGGCCGCTGCACTGGGCTTCGGCAGAGACCGGGACGGTGTGGAGCGGCTACATGGACGGGGCTGTCCAATCCGGCGAGCGCGCCGCCGCCGAAGCCGTGGCGGCGGGGGCCTGAGGCCGTCCGTCCGGGGCTCGCCGAACCCGGAGTCGGGGTTCCGCCCGCCTCAGAGCGAGTAGTTCGCCGGGACGCACGACCGGAATGCCCCTGAAACAATCCGCCTACGTCCGTCAGCGATCCGCGAGGAGTTGAGCCCGCCCCCGATGAGCCAAACGACCGTCCCGACGACGAACGCCAAGCTGCTGGCCTGGGTTGAGGAGATCGCCGCCCTCACCCAGCCCGACGCCGTCCACTGGTGCGACGGCTCGGCCGAGGAGTACGACCGGCTGTGCCAGGACCTCGTCGACGCCGGAACCTTCGAACGGCTCGCGGACGCCAAGCGTCCCAACTCCTACCTCGCCCGCTCCGACGCCGGCGACGTCGCCCGCGTCGAGGACCGCACGTTCATCTGCTCGGCGCGCGAGGAGGACGCTGGTCCGACGAACAACTGGACCGAGCCCGCCGAGATGCGGGAGAAGCTGGACGGCCTCTTCCAGGGCTCGATGCAGGGCCGCACGATGTACGTCGTCCCGTTCTCGATG
>CAZEKK010000313.1:0-3311 GCA_964512905.1 uncultured Solirubrobacteraceae bacterium | reverse complement strand
CGCCGCTGCCGCCGCGAGCGCGGCGGCTGAAGCGGCGACGGCGGCGGCGAGCAGGGGGCGGGTGGGGCGTCGGTCGGTCATCGGGATCCTCGGCTCGAGTGGCGGGCTGCCGTGGCAGTCTCCCGAGACCGCTCCGGCGTTTCGATGAACAGGGGCTTACGCTCGCGCAGCACGCGGGCGACGCTGTCAGACAGCGCCGCCCGCGGCATGGGTGGCGGGCCGGCGGCCGACCGGCCCGTCTTGCGAGGCCTACGCCTCGATGTTCGACATCACGTGCTTGATGCGGGTGTAGTCGTCGAACCCGTACAGCGACAGGTCCTTGCCGTATCCGGACTGCTTGAAGCCGCCGTGGGGCATCTCGGCGACGATCGGGATGTGGGTGTTGATCCACACGCACCCGAAGTCCAGGCCCTTGGCCATCCGCATCGCGCGGCCGTGGTCCCTGGTCCAGACGCTCGAGGCCAGGCCGTAGTCGACGCCGTTGGCCCAGGCGAGCGCCTGCGCCTCGTCGCTGAACTGCTGGACGGTGATGACCGGCCCGAAGATCTCGTTTTGGATCATCTCGTCGTCCTGGTGCAGGCCGTCGACGACGGTCGGCTTGAGGAAGTAGCCGCCGTTGTCGCCCGCGCGCTCGCCCCCAGCCGTGATCGTGGCGTGATCGGGCTTGCGGGCCAGGAAGCCCTCCACGCGGTCGCGCTGCACTTCGCTGATGACCGGCCCGAGGTAGGTGTTCTCGTCGAGCGGATCGCCGACGACCGTCCCCTTCGCCTGCTCGGTGAGCGCCTCGACGAATGCGTCGTGCACGCCCGGCCCGGCGAGGACCCGCGTTGCTGCCGTGCAGTCCTGGCCGGCGTTGAAGTAGCCGGCGCCGGCGATGCCCTCGGCGGCGGCCTCGACGTCGGCGTCGTCGAAGACGATCACCGGGGCCTTCCCGCCCAGTTCGAGGTGCACGCGCTTGAGCGTGTCCGACGCGGCGGCCGCGACCGCCTTGCCGGCCCGGACCGATCCGGTCAGCGACACCATCGAAATCCCCGGATGGCGCACGAGCGCCTCGCCGGTCTCGCCCTTGCCGAGGATGACGTTGAACGCGCCCGCGGGCGTGTGCTTCTGGATCAGCTCGGCGAGCCACAGCGTGGTCACCGGGGTGTTCTCGGAGGGCTTGAGCACGCAGGTGCAGCCGGCCGCGAGCGCCGGGGCGAACTTCCACACGGCCATCATGAACGGGTAGTTCCACGGGGTGATCTGGCCAACGACGCCGACCGGCTCGCGGCGAATCGAGGACGTGTGGCCCGCCATGTACTCGCCCGTCGCACGCCCTTCGAGCATGCGGGCCGCGCCGGCGAAGAAGCGGATCTGGTCGGCGGCCGGAGGGATCTCCTCGCTGATCGTCAGCGCGAGCGGCTTGCCGGCGTTCTCGGACTCCAGGCGCGAGAGCTCCTCGCCGCGCTCCTCGAGCTCGTCGGCGATGCGCAGCAGCGCGCGCGAGCGCTCCGAGGGCGTGGCCTGGCTCCACTCGGCGAAGGCGGCGGTGGCGGCCTCGACGGCGGCGTCGACGTCGGCCTGGCCGGAGATGCCCATGCTGGCGATCGGCTCGCCGGTCGCCGGGTTCTTGACGTCGTGGGCCGCGCCGCCCGTGGTGGCGGCGCGCTTGCCGCCGATGAAGTTCTCGAGCTGCCTCGTTGCTGTGGCCATCGGTTCTCTCCTTCTCGGGGCCGGGGGTCCGACCGTCCTCCCACAACGGTGCTGAGCGTCAATCCTCGCGCCTCGGCGCCCCCGGCACAACCCGCGATTGGACGCTGGGGCGCGCGCTGGCCCCGGCGGTTCGCCGTTCGGGAGCCGCCGTGCGGATGGTCCGCCGCGAGCCAACGCGGGCGCGCCGGACCGGCGACCCCGGCCGGGCGTCCTGCCATCCTTGGGACCCCATGCGCCGACTCCTCATCCTGCCCGTGCTCGCCGCCGCCTCGCTCGCCGCCTGCGGGGCGGGGGACGATGCCCCCGCCGGCGACCCCGTCACCGGCGGCACGCCGGCTCCGCCAGCCGCGACGACCGACGCTGCGCCCGAGGCCCGCCCTGCCGCATCCGGCGTGCGCCTGCAGCGCGTCGGCGGCAGCTACGACCAGCCGACGTACGTGACCGCGCCGCCCGGAGACCGCTCGCGCCTGTTCGTGGTCGAGCAGCCGGGGCGGATCAAGGTGCTGCGCAACGGGCGCGACGCGGGGACGTTCCTGGACATCCGCTCGCAGGTCGGCTGCTGCGGCGAACAGGGGCTCCTGTCGATGGCGTTCGCTCCGGACTACGCGCGCTCGAAGCGCTTCTACGTCTCCTACACCGACACAGGCGGCACCTCGCGGATCGTGGAGTACCGCACCTCGTCGAATCCCGCCCGGGCCCTGCCGGGCAGCCGCCGCCTGGTGCTCTCCCAGTCCCAGCCGGAGTCCAACCACAACGGCGGCCAAATCCAATTCGGCCCCGACGGCCTGCTCTACATCGGGTTCGGCGACGGCGGCGGCGCCGGCGACCAGCACGGCGACCGCGGGAACGGCCAGAACCGAAATACGCTGCTCGGGAAGATCCTGCGGATCGACCCCCGCGGGCGCCCGTACCGCGTGCCGGCCGACAACCCGTTCGTCGGCCGCGCGGGCCGCGACGAGATCTACAGCTACGGCCTGCGCAACCCCTGGCGGTTCTCGTTCGACCGCAGCACGGGGGATCTGACGATGGGCGACGTCGGCCAGGACCAGATCGAGGAGATCAACTTCGCCCCGCTCGGCGCCGGGCGCGGCGCGAACTACGGCTGGCGGGTCTTCGAGGGCAACCGGCGCTACGCCTCCGGTGAGTCGGCGCCCGGCGCCGTCCCGCCGGTGCTCACCTACACGCACGACGAGGGCGGGTGCTCGGTCACCGGCGGCTACGTGGTCCGCGATCCGGGGCTGCCGGCGCTCGCCGGACGCTACGTCTACGCGGACTACTGCGCCGGGCGGATCCGCTCCGCGCGCCTGGCGCGCGGCGGCGCATCGGGGGACCGCTCGACGGGACTGTCGGTCGGCCAGCCGGTGTCGTTTGGCGAGGACGCCCGCGGGCGGGTCTACGTCGTGTCGCAGGGCGGGCGCATCTTCCGGCTTGCACCGAGCTGACCGGGGCGTGACGGTGACCGCGACGGCGCTCCCCGGCCACGACGTAGCGCTCATCCGGGCCGCCAACCCCGGCCCGTTCACGCTGAGCGGCACGAACACCTGGATCGTCGGGCGCGATCCGGCCTACGTGATCGATCCGGGGCCCGACCTGTCCGAGCATCTCGATGCGGTCGCGGC
>CAZEKK010000312.1:0-3341 GCA_964512905.1 uncultured Solirubrobacteraceae bacterium | reverse complement strand
CTAGCCGGGCCGGGGCAGACCAGGCGCCCGGCGCTGCCCGCGGGGCTGCCGACCTACGCCGCGAGCGTGGCGGCGGCGCCGTGGAGGCCGAGCCGCACGCGGCTCTTCACCGTGCCGACCGGCACCGCGGTCTTGGCGGCGATCTCGTCGTGTGTGAGCCCGCCAAGGTGCGAGAGCACGACCGCTTCGCGCTGCGGCGCCGGTCGCGAGCGCAGGGCGTCGAGCACGAGCCGCAGCCCCTCCCGGGCGTGGACGACGTCGGCCGGGTCCTCGCCGTGCCCGAGATGGTCCCCGCGCTCGGCGAGGCGATCGACCGCCGCTGACCCCGCGGCGGCGGACCGCCAGCGATCAACCGCGCGGCTGCGCGCCATGAGCGCGACGTAGGCCCCGAGCGGGCCGCGCGAGGCGTCGTAGGCCTCGGGGCGCGCCCACAGCGTGGCGAACACCTCCTGCGTGACGTCCTCCGCCGTGGCGTGGTCGACGACGGCCCGGGCGGCGGCGTAGGCCCGCGCGGCGTGCCGGAGGTAGGCGTCCTCGAACCCGGCCCGGTCGGCGAGGCCGTCGGTGTCGGCGCCCTGGCCGACCAGCGCGGGTCGCCGGAGGGCGTCGACGCGGGCGGTGGTCGGGGGCTGGAGGGAGACGAGCACGTGGGCCGGCAGGGTGCGAGTTGGCGTGCAGGCACCATTCTGGCGCAGCGGTGGGCCGGACTTCAAGGGTTTGTTCATGCTTTGCCACCAGTTTGTGCCAAGCCGCCACCGTGACCTAGGATTTCGAGCGGCGATGGGCTCCCCAGCAGTCACCGGCGTCCGGATCGGCGAGGTCTGCCGCCGCGTCGGCATCACGCCCGACCGGCTGCGGGCCTGGGAGCGGCGCTACGGCCTCGCCGCACCCGAACGGTCCAAGGGCGGCTACCGCCTGTACTCGGAGGCCGACGAGGCCCGCATTCGGCGGATGCTGGACCTGATCGGGCGCGGGTACGCGGCCGCCGAGGCCGCCCGGCTGGCGGTCGAGGAGCCGCCGGGCGGCGCCGCCGATCCGCGGGCGCTGCTCGTCGAGCTCGAGGCCGCGCTGGACGGGTTCGACGACCTGGCGGCGCAGGATGTCCTGGACCGTCTGTTCGCGACCGCCGACATCGACGTGGCCGTGCGGGACGTGATCCTGCCCTACCTGCGCCGGCTCGGCGAGCGCTGGTCGGCGGGCGACGTCTCGGTCGGCCAGGAGCATTTCGCCAGCACGCTGCTCAGCGGCCGCCTCCAGGGCATGGCGCGGCGCTGGTCCCGCGGCGCGGGGCCGCTCGCCCTGCTCGCCTGCCTGCCCGGCGAGCACCACGAACTCGGCCTGCTGTGCTTCGGCCTGGCCCTCCGTGCCCGCGGCTGGCGGATCGCCTACCTCGGCAGCGACCTCCCCGTCGACGATCTCGCCGCGACCGCACGCCAGCTCGGGCCGGACGTCGTCGTCGTGTCGGCCACGACGCCGGAGGTCGCGTCCGACTCCGCCGTCGCGCTGGCGGCGGTCTCTGCCGTCGCGCCGCTCGCCATTGGCGGTGCTGCGGCCACGCCCGCGATCGGCCTGCGAACCGGCGCGCGCCTGCTGCGCGACGACGTCGTGTCGGCCGCCGACCAGGTGACCGCCGCCAGGGCAGCGTGACGGCGCCGGCGGTCAGGCCGCCGGCAGCGCCGCGAGCGCGTCCGCGAGATCGTCGACCGTCTGGAAGCTCAGCCCGGTTGCGTGGACGTGACGGTGGCGGACGACCCCCTGCCCGTCGACGATGACGACCGCCCGGCGGGTGCCGATGACGGGGACACGGACCCCGTACGCCTTCGCCACGGCCCCGTCCTCGTCGGCGAGCAGCGGCACCGTGAGGCCGTGGCTGGCGCGGAACGCCTCATGGGACTCGACGCCCTGCTCGGAGATGCCCACGACCGTGGCCGGCAGCGCCGCCATGTCGTCGGCGCGGTCGCGGTAGGAGCAAAACTGCTTCGTGCAGACGGGGGTTTCGTCGCCCGGGTAGAAGAGCAGGACGACGGCTTCGCCGCGATGCTCGGAGAGCGTGAACGGGCCGTCGGTGCCGGCCAGGGTGAAGTCGGGGGCGAGATCGCCGGGCTGGGGGGTGGCCATGGGAGCCTCGGGGGCAGGAGACAGGGCGGGAGGGGTACGGACGCGGCGCGGTTCTGGACCAGCGCGGCAGCCGACCGGATAGCGTCCGGCCCCCCGAGCGAGGAGTCTCCAGTGGACCTGGCCCTGACCGACGAGCAGCAGCTGATCCGCGCGACCGCACGCGAGTTCACCGACAAGGAGATCGCTCCTCGCGCCCGCGAGAACGACCGCAGCGGCAGCTTCGACGTCGATCTGGTGGGCAAGATCGCCGCCCAGGGCTACCTCGGCGCCATCGTCCCCCGCGAGTACGGGGGCGCCGGGCTCGACTACGTCACCTACGGCCTCGTGGTCGAGGAGATCGGCCGCGGCTGCTCGTCCATGCGCACGGTGATCTCGGTGCAGACCTCGCTCGTCTGCTCGTCGATCCTGCGGTGGGGCACCGAGGCGCAGAAGGAGCACTACCTCCCGAAGCTCTGCGCGGGCGAGTGGCTGGGCTGCTTCGCGCTCACCGAGCCCGACACCGGCTCCGACGCCGCCAACCAGAAGACGCGCGCCCGGCGCGCCGACGGCGGGTGGACGATCAGCGGCGCCAAGATGTGGATCTCGATGGGCAACCACGCCGAGGTTGCGCTGGTCTTCGCCCAGACCGACCCGGCGCTGGGCCACCGCGGCATCGCCTGCTTCCTCGTCGACACGAGCGACCCCGGCTTCTCCAGCCAGGCCATCCGCCACAAGATGGGCCTGCACGGCTCCGACACCGCCTCGCTGGCCCTCGACGAGGTGCAGGTCCCCGACGACGCGATGCTCGGCGCGGTCGGCGACGGGTTCAAGATCGCGATGAGCGCGCTGGACTCCGGTCGCTTCAGCGTCGCCGCGGGCTGCGTCGGCATCTGCCAGGGCTGCGTCGAGGAGTCGGTCGCCTATGCGAAGGAGCGCGAGCAGTTCGGCCGCCCGATCGCGTCGTTCCAGCTCGTCCAGGCGATGATCGCCGACATGATCGTCCAGACCGAGGCGGCCCGGATGCTCGTCCTGCGCGCCGGCTGGCTGAAGGACACCGGCCAGCCGAACACGACCGAGACGTCGATCGCCAAGCTCTACGCGACCGAGGCCGGCAAAGCGTGCGCCGACCTCGCGATCCAGGTGCACGGCGGCGCCGGGTACGTCGACGACCACCCCGTCGAGCGGTACTACCGCGACGTGCGCGTCACCTCGCTGTACGAGGGCACCTCGCAGATCCAGAAGCT
>CAZEKK010000311.1:2210-3344 GCA_964512905.1 uncultured Solirubrobacteraceae bacterium | reverse complement strand
GGGAGCTGGCGGTGGCGCGGGCGGCGGCGGCGGCGCCTCGGCGGGCGGCGGCGGGATGAACTCGCGGCCCTCGCGCTTGGCGCGGCGCGCCTCGCGCTCGAGCCGGGCGCGCTCGCGTTCCTCGGCGGAGCGCCCGCCCGCGGCGTCTGGTTTGCGGTTCAAGATGCCCATCAACTCTCGTGGTTGCGCCGCGCGGAACAGCGCCGGGACGCACGGCGCAGGCGCCGGTGCCGGGGTCCGCCGGCGCCAGCGCGAACCTGGAAAGCCTACCCGGCGCGGTCGGGAGCGCGCGCCTGCCGGGCCAGCCAGCCCTCGAGGAGGTGGGCGGCGGCGCGGGAGTCCTCGCTCGCCGTGCCGCCGGTTCTGGCGGCCAGGCGGGTGGTCAGGCGCTCGTCCTCGAGGTCGACCGGCACGTCGCGCAGCACCCGCGCCAGGCGCTCGGCAAACGCCCGCGACTCGCGAGTCTGCGCCGTGTCCGCGCCCGACAGCCCAAGCGGCAGCCCGACGATCACGCGCCCGGCACCGCGCTCGCGCACGACGGCGGCGACGCGCTGCAGGCCCCGGCGCGTCCCGGCCTGGGGAATCGGATCCAGCGGCGTGGCGAGCGTCCCGGTGGGATCGCTGATCGCGCACCCGGTGCGGGCGCTCCCGTAGTCGAGGGCCAGCACGCGCATCGACCGAGCATACGGCGGCGGCGCACCGTCAGACCCGCAGCCGGACCGCCTCGCGGCGCGCAGGCCGCCTTGCCCTGCGGATGCCCGGCCGCGGGCGCCCCGTCGGTGTGGCCGAACCAGTCCGCTCGGAGACCGCGACCGCGGGCGGCTGCCGCAGCGGCGCCACGAGGGCCGGCGCCGGCGCCAGCCCGGACCGCCCCCGCCGAGCCCCGCCTGGAGTCGCCCTGGGGCGGCAGGCGGGCTCGGCAGACGAGGGCCACCCTGCGGTCTCAGCCGAGCCGCCGTGCGGTGGCACCCGCCTGGTGCCCTTCCCCGGTGCTGCACAGCTGCACACCCGGTCGGTTCCCCACAGCCTGCGTGCATCGGTGCATCCATGTCATGCACGGGTGCACGCGACTCCGCACGCGGCGGGTGCGTGTGGCGTACTGCATGCGCCTCACGCCCGACGCGGCGGACCGGC
>CAZEKK010000311.1:0-2110 GCA_964512905.1 uncultured Solirubrobacteraceae bacterium | reverse complement strand
CCGCCGGCGCGGGCCATCGTGTCGCGCCCGCCGCCGCCGCCGCCCGCGACCTGCGCGGCGGCCTTGACGATGTCCCCGGCCTTGACGCCGCGCAGCACGAGCGCCGGCGCAACGCTGGCGACGAAGTGGACGCGGCCGTCGGTCGCGGCGCCGAGGACGATCGCGGCGTCGCCCAGCCGGCCCTTGAGTGCGTCCATGACCTCGAGCAGCGCGGCATCGTCCACGCCCGGCACGGGAGCGGCGAGCACCGTCGCGCCCGCGGCCTCGCCGGCCTGCGCGGCCAGTGCGTCGAGGTCAGGACCGGCGCCGGCCGCGCCGGACCGCGCCGCCTTCTCCAGCTCCTTGAGCTTGCGCTCGCGGCTCTGCACCGCCTCGAGGACCTGCTCGGGTGAGGTCCGCAGCCGCGCCGCGACCGCGCCGAGCAGGGCGTCGCGCTCGCGGGCGCGGGCGACCGCCTCGGGGCCGGTGATCGCCTCGATGCGCCGCACGTTCGCCGCGCTCGAGCTCTCGGACAGGACGGTGAAGAGCCCGATCTCCGCGGTCGCCCGGACGTGCGTGCCGCCGCACAGCTCGCGCGAGAACGAGCCGTCGCCGACCTCGACCATCCGCACGACGTCGCCGTACTTCTCGCCGAACAGCGCCATCGCCCCCAGGCGCCGGGCCTCGTCGAGCGACGTGATCAGGGCGTGGACGTCGAAGTCGTCGAGGATCCAGCGGTTGACCAGATCCTGCACCGCCTCCAGCTCCTCCGGGGTGAGCGCGTGGCCGTGCGTGAAGTCGAAGCGCAGCTTGTCGGGGCCGACGTAGCTGCCCGCCTGGCGGACGTGATGGCCGAGCCGGTCGCGCAGCGCCGCGTGCAGGAGGTGGGTCGCGGTGTGGTTGCAGGCGGTCGCCCGGCGCGCGCGGGCGTCGACCTTCGCGGTGACGCGCGCACCCTCGTCCAGCGCGCCTTCGAGCACCTCGACGGCGACCGCCTGGTCGTCGCCGAGGCGGAAGACCTCCGCCACGCGGGCGCGGCAGCCGCCCTGCTCGCAGACCAGCTCGCCGTGATCGGAGACCTGGCCGCCGCCGGCGGGGTAGAACGGGGACTCGACGAGCTTCACCAGCGTGCGGTCGTCGTCGGAGCGCACCGCGCCGACGGTGGTCGCCTGCTCGACGGTCTCGTAGCCGGTGAACTCGGTCTGGAAGGCCGCGGCGTGGGCGAAGGCCTGGACGCGCTCGCCGGCGTGGTCGACATCGGCGGCGTGCGAGCCGGCCCGCGCCCGGGCGCGCTGGGCATCCATGAGCGCCTCGAAGCCCGCGGCGTCGACGCCGAGGCCCTGTTCGCCGAGGAGCTCCTGGGTGAGCTCGAACGGGAAGCCGTGGGTGTCGTGGAGCTTGAACGCATCCGCGGCGGCGATCGCCGCCGCGCCGGACTCCTTGGCCCGAGCGATCAGCTCTTCGAGCAGCCGCGACCCGTGCTCGAGCGTCTGGCCGAACCCTTCCTCCTCGCTGGCCAGCCAGGTCTGAATGGCGTCGCGCTGCTCGCCCAGCTCCGGATACGCAGCGCCCATCAGCTCGGTCACGACGTCGGCGTAGCGCGGCAGGTAGCCCGGCTCGAGCCCGAGGACCCGGCCCTGCTGGATCGCCCGGCGCATGAGCCGGCGCAGGATGTAGCCGCGCTCCTCGTTGGAGGGCACGACGCCGTCGGCGACCAGGAACGTCATCGCCCGGCTGTGATCGGCGAGGATCCGCAGCGCCCGCGTCGTCGCGAAGTCATCCCCCGACTGCCGCCCGGACAGCTCCTCGCCGAGCGCGACCAGCGGCGCGAACTGGTCGGTCTCGAACACCGACGGGACGTCCTGCAGGATCGCCGCCATCCGGTTCAGGCCCATGCCGGTGTCGATGTTCTTCCCCGGCAGCGGCGTCAGCGTGCCCGGCGGATCCTGCTCGAACTGCATGAAGACGAGGTTCCAGAACTCCAGGAAGCGCTCGGTGTCGTCACCCGGGCGGTCGTCCGGCCCGCCGAACTCGAGACCCCGGTCCAGGTACAGCTCGGAGCACGGGCCGCACGGCCCCACCGGGCCGGCCTGCCAGAAGTTGTCCTCGTTGCCGAGGTGCACGATGCGGT
>CAZEKK010000310.1:0-3349 GCA_964512905.1 uncultured Solirubrobacteraceae bacterium | reverse complement strand
ATCTACCATCGCCCCGATGCCGCTCGCCCAGTGCATGACCGCCGACGAGTTCCTCGCGATGGACGACCCCCGCCGCGGGCTGCAGCTCATCGACGGGGAGGTGGTCGTGAACGAGCCGCGCCGGCGGCACCAGTTCCTGCAGGGAGAACTCCACGCGCTGCTGCGCGAGTGGGTGCGGTCGGACCAGGGCGGCGGCGACGTCTCGCTCCCGATCGACGTGAAGGTCGACGACTACAACGTCTACGCCCCCGACGTCCTCTGGTACGCGACCGACAACCCGGACGCACCGCAGGGCCTCGACCCCGACCCGCCCTACGCCGTGCCCGACCTCGCCATCGAGGTCCGCTCGCCGTCGACGTGGCGCTACGACATCGGCCGCAAGAAGGCCGAATACGAGCGCCACGGCCTGCAAGAGCTGTGGCTCGTGGACGGGCAGGCGGACACCGTGCTCGTGTTCCGGCGGTCGGCGCGGAGCTCCCCGGAGTTCGACGTTGCGCTCGAAGCGGCCAGCGGCGACACCCTCGAGACGCCGCTGATGCCGGGCCTGGGGATCGACCTCCGGGCGCTGTTCGGGCGCTGACGGTCAGTCCGCGGCCGACCCGCGGGCGCGGCCGGAGCGCTGACGGTCGGTCCGCAGCCGGCCGCGGGCGCGGCCGGAGCGCCAGCGGTCAGTTCGCCGCCGGCGGCGCCTGCCGGCGCACCGGCACGGTGACGCGGCGGGCGTCGCGGGCCCGGACGAGATCCCGCCCCGGTCCCTGATACGGCACGAGCTCGGCCCGGTAGGAGGCCCGGACCCGCTCGATCTCGGCCTCGAGCTCGGCCTGGACCTGGCAAGCCCGGCGCTCCATCGACTCGAGCCGCGCCTCCATGCGGGCCAGCTCGCGCTCGAGTTCGAAGACGCGCTCGACGCCGGCGAGGTTCATGCCCAGCTCCGCGGTCATCTCCTGGATCCGGCGCAGCTTCTCGACGTCGGCGTGAGAGTAGAGCCGCGTGCCCTTCGGCGACCGGCGCGGCTCGATCAGTCCGCGGGCCTCGTACATCCGCAGCGTCTGCGGGTGCATCTCGGCCAGCTCGGCGGCGACCGAGATCATGAAGACGCCCTGCTCGGAGTCCACGCGGACCGTCGTGCGGGTCTGGCGGCGGGCGGCCATCGTCACGCCTCCGCCGAGACGGTCGAGAACTTCCGAGCGCGCGGGTTGCCGTTCAGGACCTCGCCGAGCTGGTCGACCGCGGCCTTCTGCTCCTTGGTCAGCTTCTTCGGGAGGTCGATCACGAACCGGTAGTGGATGTCGCCCGGCGCCCCGCCGACGAGCTTCGGCGGACCGGCGCCGCGGATCCGCTGGACCGTCCCGTGCGCGGTGCCGGCCGGAACCTTGAGCTTCTTGACGCCGGCAAGCGTGGGCACCTCGACGGTCGCGCCGCGCAGGGCCTCGACGACCGTGAGCGGAACCTCGACCTCGAGGTGGTCGCCCTTGCGTTTGAAGAGCGGGGACTCCTCGACGCGCGTGATCACGTAGAGGTCGCCGGGCGGCCCGCCGTTCAGGCCCGGCTCGCCTTTGCCGGCGAGGCGGATGCGGCTGCCGTCGCGGACCCCCGCGGGGATCGTCACCCGGTACTTCTTGACGGTCCGCACGTGGCCGGAGCCGTGGCAGGTCGCGCACGGGTCTTCGATGATCGTGCCCGACCCGCCGCACCGCGAGCACGGCTGGGAGATGGAGAAGAGTCCCTGGCCCTGGGCCTCCACCCCCCGCCCCTGGCACTGCGGGCAGATCGTCGGCGAGGTGCCCGGACGGGCGCCGGTGCCGCGACAGCTCGTGCAGGTGGCCTGGGTCGGGACCGAGATCGAAACCTGGGCGCCGGCGACGGCCTGGTCGAAGCCGATCTGGACCTCGGTCTCGAGGTCGCGGCCGGGCTGCGAGCGCGGACGACCGCCGGCGCCCCCCGCCGCGCCACCCCGGCCGGCGCGGCCGAAGAGATCCGACAGGATGTCCGAGAAGCCGCCAGTGTCGAAGCCGCCCCCGCCCCCGCCGAACGGATTGCCGCCCACGAACGGGCTGCCGCCGCGGTCGTACTCCTCGCGCTTCTTCGGGTCCGACAGGACGTCGTTGGCCTCCGAGATCTCCTTGAACTTCGCCTCGGCGGTCGCATCGCCCGGGTTGCGGTCGGGATGGTGCTCGCGGGCCAGCGTGCGGTAGGCCTTCTTGATCTCCTCCTGGGAGGCCTTCTTCGGGACCCCCAGGATCTTGTAGTAGTCGGGACGGCCGGCCATCGCGGGTCGCCCCTACGCGGCAACCACGACCCGCGCCGGGCGCAGGACGTCGCCGTTGATCAGGTAGCCGGGGGAGTAGACCTCGACCACGGTCCCGGACTCCGCGCCCTCCACGGCGTTCTGGGCCATCGCCTCGTGGACGGTCGGATCGAAGACCTCACCCTGAGGCGAGAACGGCTCGATCCCGGTCCGGGCGAGGGCCGCGAGCAGCTCCTGCTGGACGAGGCGCATGCCGCCGACGACGGAGTCGTCCTCGCCCGCGGTCGCGCCCGCGGCGTCGAGCGCCAGGGCGAGGTCGTCGAGCGCCGGGAGCAGCTCCCGGGCCAGCCGCGCCGCGCCGCGCTCCTCGGCGGCCTTGTGGTCGCGGGCGGCGCGCTTGCGGAAGTTGTCGAAGTCCGCCTGCGTGCGCTGCGCGAGCGCGAGGTACTCGTCGCGCTCGCCAGCCCGGGCCAGCAGCGCCTCGAGGTCGTGCTCGACCTCGTGCGCGGCCTCCTGCGCCTCGGCCTGGGCCGCGTCGGCGGCGTGCTCGGGCGTCTCGGCGAGCTCCTCGGCGGGGGCGGGCGCCTCGGCCGGATCTGCCGCCGGGGCGGCAGACGAATCCGGTGCCGCCGACGCTCCGGCGGCCCCGTCCTGCGGGGCCGCCGGCGTCACCGGCACGGTGGTGGGGTCGTCGCGTCGGGCGGCGTCCATGACTACTTGCCCTCGTCGACGACCTCGGCGTCGACGACCTCCTCCTCGGCCTCGTCCGCGGCGGACGCGCCGTTCGGGGAGGCCGCGGCCTGCTCGGCCTGCGCCCGCTCGTACATCTGCTCGGAGACCTTGTGGAACGCCTCCTGCAGGGCCGTCGCCTTCGCGGTGATCTCGGCGGCGTCCTCGGAGTCCAGCACGTCGCGGACAGCCTTGATCGCCGTCTCGATCTCCTCCTTCGAGGACGCGTCGACGCCGTCGCCGAGGTCCTTGAGCTGGCGCTCGGCCTGGTAGGCGGCGTTCTCGGCGTTGTTGCGGGCCTCGGCCAGTTCGCGGGCGGCCCGGTCCTCGTCGGCGTGGCTCTCGGCGTCGGTGACCATCTGCTTGATCTCG
>CAZEKK010000309.1:0-3353 GCA_964512905.1 uncultured Solirubrobacteraceae bacterium | reverse complement strand
CGGTCCCTCGCCGGCGCCGGCGAGCACCACGTCGACGCCCAGCGCGCGCGGGGGGCGGGCGTCGAGTTCCTGCGCGAGCGCGAGCACCGCGGCGACCCCCGAGCCGTTGTCGTTGGCCGCCGGCCCCGTGGGGGCGAGCGCGATGTCGAAGAGCACGACGGCCCCGACGGCCAGCAGCGCCGTCGGCACGATCTGCGCGACCCCGAGCCAGTCGGGCGGCGCCGACTGGATGGCCCGGGCGGCGACGAGCACCAGCAGCAGCCCCAGCAGCACGATCGCGAGGAGGTACGGCCGCGGCAGCCGGTCGGCCACGGCGCGGACCGCGGGCCGGTAGCCGAGGCCGAGCCGGCCCGCGTCGTACCCGGCGGTGAGGACCAGCGTCACGGGGCGGTCGGGATGGGCCCCGCGCGGGTCGGCGGCCACGACGTTCTGGGTGGCGCGGCGCTGCGTGAGCAGCCGCAGCGGATAGGCCCGCCCGGCGAGATCCAGGCCGAGCCCGGCCAGCGCGGCGAACACGAGCGCGAAGCCCGGCCACGGCGCGTCGGCGGCCACGAGGCTGCCGGCCACCGCCAGCCCGAGGCCGACGCCGTGGGCCAGCGCCCACTGCGGTCGCACCCACGCGGCCTCGAGTTCCGGCGAGCGGCCCGCGGCCCGCAGGCGATCCGCGAGCGCGAGCGCCGCGCGGCGCTCGGCGTCCGAACCCGGTGCCCGCCCGGGGATCGCGGCGAGGGCGGCCACCGTGGCGGCGGGGGCGCCGCTGGTCGGGCGGTCGGACGGCATGCGCGCCGGCATGATCCCAGGCTCCGGACGCCGGCACGGCGCGGTAGGGTGCCGCTCCGATGGACGCCGCCGATCTCGCCTTCGCCGGACTCGCGCGCCAGGCGGCGCTCGTCCGCGACGGGGAGGTGTCCGCGAGCGACCTCGTCGATGCCTGCCTGGAGCGGATCGAGCAGGTCGATCCGCTCCTGAACGCCTTCCGGGTCGTCCTGGGAGAGCGGGCCCGCGCGGAGGCCCGGCAGGCCGAGGCGCGCCGGGCCGGCGGCGACGATCGCCCGCTGCTCGGCGTTCCGGTCGCCATCAAGGACGACGTCGACGTCGCCGGCGAGATCACGGCGTTCGGCACCGGCGCCCACGGCGGCCCGGCCCGCGAGGACTCCGAGGTGGTCCGGCGCCTGCGAGCCGCCGGCGCGATCGTCATCGGCAAGACGAACGTTCCCGAGCTGACGCAGTGGCCGTTCACCGAGTCGATGACCTGGGGCGTCACGCGCAACCCCTGGAACCGCGACCACACGCCCGGCGGGTCGAGCGGCGGCACTGCGGCCGCGGTGGCCGCGGGCCTCGTCGGCGGCGGCCTCGGATCCGACGGCGCCGGGTCGATCCGCATCCCGGCGGGGTTCTCCGGCCTGTTCGGCCTCAAGCCGCAGCGCGGCCGGGTCTCCTACGCGCCGCTCGCGGAGCACTGGCACGGGCTGTCGGTCCTGGGGCCGCTGGCGCGCTCGGTCGCCGACGCGGCGCTGTTCCTCGATGCGACCGCCGGCCAGGGGCCCGGCGACGCCGACGTCCCGCCGCCGCCGGCCGGTCCGTATGCGGCGGCGGCCGCCGCCGAGCCCGGGCGGCTGCGCATCGCGGTCTCGGCGAAGGTGCCGCCCGGCCTGATCGCCAAGCCCAGCGACGAGGTGCTCGGCGCGCTGCACGCCACCGCCGACCTGCTGCGGTCACTCGGCCACGACGTGGTGCAGCGCGACCCCGATTACGGCATGGGGGCGACGACCCTGGTCGCGCGCTACCTGCGCGGCATCCACGACGACGGCGTCGACATGGCCCGCCCCGAGCGGCTCGAGCGGCGCACCCGCGGGATGATCCGCCTCGGCAGCCTGATCTCGCCCACGCAGCTCGCGCGCGCCCGCGGCGCCGAGCCGGCGATCGCCGCGCGCATCGGCGCGCTGTTCGCCGACCACGACCTGCTCCTCACCCCCACGACCGCACACACCGCTCCGGAGATCGGCCGCTGGGAGGGCCGCGGGGCGCTGTGGACGTTCAACGGCGTCGCCTCGCTGTGCCCCTACACCGGGATCTGGAACCTGACCGGCCAGCCGGCCGCCTCGGTCCCCGCCGGGTTCGGGCGCCACGGCCTGCCGCTCGCCGTCCAGCTCGTCGGCCGCCCGAACGGCGAGGAGACGCTGCTGTCCGTCGGCGCGCAGATCGAGGCGGCGCGGCCGTGGGCCGCGGACCGTCCGGCGCTCGGCTGAGGTGCCGGCGCCGGCGCCCGAGGCGCTGCTGGAGGTCGCCCTCGCGGCGGCGGAGGCTGCCGGTGCACTGCTCCTGGACCGCTTCGGGACGGCCGCCGCCGGCGTGCGCGCGAAGTCGACGCCGACCGACCTCGTCAGCGAGGCGGACGAGGCCGCCGAGCGCGCGATCCGGGCGCTGCTCGCCGAGCGCCGCCCGCACGACGCGGTCCTCGGCGAGGAGGGCGGGAACCGCCCCGCCCCGGCGGGCGGCAGCGGGCTGCAGTGGATCGTGGATCCGCTCGACGGCACGATCAACTACCTCTTTGGCATCCCGCTGTGGTCGGTCAGCATCGCCTGTGACGACGGCGACGGGACGGTCGCCGGCGTCGTCCACGATCCGGTGAGCCGGGAGACCTTCGCGGCGACGCGCACCGGCCCGGCGACGCTGAACGGCGCGCCGGTGCGCGCCTCCACGCGCACCGACCTCGCGACCGCGCTGGTCGCCACCGGCTTCGCCTACGACGCCCCCACCCGCGCCCGCCAGGCGCGGGTCGCCGCGGACCTGCTGCCGCAGGTCCGCGACATCCGGCGTTTCGGCAGCGCCGCGCTCGACCTCGCCTGGACGGCCGCCGGCCGCTACGACGCCTACTACGAGCGCGGCAGCCACCGCTGGGACGTCGCCGCCGGGACGCTGATCTGCGTGCGGGCGGGCCTCGAGGTCCGCGACCTGCCGCCGGCGGACGGCATGCCCGACGGCCTGCTGGCCGCCCCCGCGGCGCTCGCCGGCCCGCTGGCGGCGATCGTCGCCTGACGGCATCCTCCGCCCGGGCGCGGGCTTGCGGGACCCCCGCGCCAACCGGGTACGCTCTGCGCGGGATCAGGCGACCGGATGTCGACCGAGACGATCACGACAGGCCACCACGGCGGCCCGCGCACGCGCCGGGCCGAGGCGCGGGTGCTCTCCGTCATGTACCTCGCCGGCATCGTGATCACGCTGGTCACGGTGGCCGCCGACGGGCTGCACGGCAACTCCGCGGCCGCGCTCGCGGCCCAGCTCGCGGTCGCCGCGGTCGTTGCCCTCGGCCTCGTGCTTGCGGGCGATCGCACTCCCCCCTGGGCGATCCA